>CAZKRB010000003.1:0-77472 GCA_964555065.1 uncultured Syntrophus sp. | reverse complement strand
ACCTGGCTGGAGTTTCCAGACTGCAATATGCGACCGATATTCGGCTGATCCGGGTGATGTGTTCCGGCAGAGTCGATTTGACCCATATCTTCAAGGCTTTCTCGAAAGGTGCGGACGGGGTGTTTGTCATCGGCTGCCACCTGGGGGAATGCAATTACATCACGCACGGGAATTTCCATGCCTTAAGCACGGTCCAGCTGGCGAAGAAGCTGCTGGAGCGCATGGGTCTGAACCCCGAGCGGTTGCGGATCGAGTTCATTTCCGGCGGCGAGGGGATTCGCTTTGCCGAGACGATGAACGACATTGAAAAGAAGGTGAAGTCTTACGGGCCGCTGGGGGAAGCGGAAGGGATTGAGGAAGGGACGCTGAAGGCGAAGCTCGATGCCGTCACGAAACTTCTCCCCTCCATTCGCCTGATCGAGAGGGAGCGGCTGAGACTGCCCCAGCAGACGCGGGCGGAGATTGAAGCCTACTTCGAAAGCGACGAAGTGGAAAAGATTTTTGACGAGCTGATTGCGGACAAACTGGCGATCAGCGAGATTCTGTCCCTGCTGCGGGAGCGCCCCCTTTCGACGGGCGAGCTTGCCCAGCGGCTGGGTTTCAGCCCGTCGGAAGTTTCGCGGCACATCAACACTTCCTCGAAGCACGGCTTGGTCCGGTACGATGTGAATCAGAAGTGCTACACCCTGGCATGAGCGCCAAGGCGCGGGCCGGGGATCACGGAAAGAGAAGATTAGGATAACGATTATGGATAACGAGAGAATCGATCAGATTATCGATAAGCATCACGGCGAAGCCAGTTCGCTCATTCAGGTATTGCTTGAGATTCAGGAGGAAAACCATTGGCTGCCCAAGGAGGCCATCGATCGGGTGAGCGAGAAGCTGGGGGTTCCCCTGGCCACGGTGCGCCATGCCGCGACCTTTTACAAGGCCTTCAGCCTGGTTCCCAAGGGTCGTCACCAGGTCCATGTCTGCATGGGGACGGCCTGCCATGTCCGCGGCGCGGCGCGGGTTCTGGACTCGCTCCAGGACCTGACGGGGATCAAACCCGGTGAGACGGACCTGGAGCTGAAGTTCAGCCTCCAGACGGTGAACTGCCTGGGCTGCTGCGCGCTGGGTCCGGTGATGGAAGTGGACGGGACGACCCACGGGAAGATGGTTCCCTCCAAGACTGCTGACATACTAAAAAATTACGAGTAGGACAAAATTATGCCACATATAAATTCACCCGCTGAATTGGAAGAATTCAGGAAGAGCATCCAGGCGAAGAGGGATCCGAACAAACCCTGCGTCACGCTCTGTTCCGGATCGGCGTGCAACGCCTCCGGCAGTGGCCGGGTCGCGGCGGCGCTCCAGGCGGAGATCGACAAGCAGGGGTTGAGCGACAAGGTGGACATCCGCAGGACGGGTTGCCACGGCTTCTGCGAACGGGGTCCCATCATCGTGATTCACCCCGATGAGATCTGCTATTTCCAGATTGAGCCCGAGGACGTTCCGGAGATCATTACCGAGACCGTCGTCGGCGGGAAGGTCGTCGACCGGCTGCTCTATACGGACCCCGCGACGGGGGAGAAGATCGTTCACGAGTCGGAGATTCCCTTCTACAAGTACCAGGATCGGATCGTCTTCGGCTCCAACGGCAACATCGATCCGAAGAGCATTGAAGATTACCTGTCCATCGGCGGCTATTCCGCCTTGGGCAAGGCTTTATCGGGCATGACCCCCGAAGGGGTTCTGGAGGAGATCAAGAAGTCCAACCTGAGAGGGCGAGGGGGCGGTGGCTTCCCCGCCGGGGCCAAGTGGGAAGGGTCCCGCAATGCCGGCGGCGAGAAGAAGTATGTGATCGTCAATGCCGACGAAGGGGACCCCGGGGCGTACATGGACCGGGCGCTCCTGGAAGGGAACCCCCATGCGGTTCTCGAAGGCCTGATTCTCGGGGCCTACGCCATCGGGGCCGATGAGGGTTATGTCTATGTCCGCCATGAGTATCCCCTGGCGGTGGAGAATATCACCCTGGCGATCGAGCAGGCGGAAGCCTACGGTCTTCTCGGGGAGAACATCCTGGGATCGGGCATGAACTTCCGGGTCTTCATTGCCCAGGGCGCCGGCGCCTTCGTCTGCGGCGAATCGACGGCCCTGATGACGTCGCTGGAAGGCCGTGCGGGCGAGCCGCGTCCGAAATACGTGCGCTCCAACGTGGTGGGCCTCTGGGGGAAGCCGAGCGTTCTGAACAACGTGGAGACCTGGGCGAATGTTCCCCTGATCATCAACCGGGGTGCGGACTGGTTCACCCAGTACGGGACCGAGAGCAGCAAGGGGACGAAGATCTTCTCCCTGGTGGGGAAGATCACCAACACGGGTCTGGTTGAAGTTCCCATGGGGACGCCCCTGAAGGACATCATCTTCGACATCGGCGGCGGCATCCCCGGCGGCAAGAAGTTCAAGGCCGTGCAGACGGGCGGTCCGTCGGGCGGGTGCATTCCGGAGGACCAGTTGAATCTGCCGGTTGGGTTTGACGAGCTGACCGCGGCGGGCTCCATGATGGGCTCGGGCGGGATGATCGTCATGGACGAAGACACCTGCATGGTGGATGTGGCGCGCTACTTCCTGGAGTTTCTCACGAACGAATCCTGCGGGAAATGCGTTCCCTGCCGGGAAGGGATGCGGCAGATGCTCAAGACGCTGACGAACATCACGAAGGGGAAAGGCAAGGAGGGAGACATCGCGCTGCTGGAACAGCTGGCGGAAACGGCCCAGGAGGCCTCTCTGTGCGCCCTGGGGAAGAGTTCGCCGAACCCGCTGCTGAGCACGCTGAAGTACTTCCGGGAGGAATACGAGGCGCACGTCAATGAGAAGCGGTGTCCGGCCCTGTCCTGCAAGGAGCTGATCGCCTTTTATGTTGATCCGGAGAAATGCCAGGGCTGCATGATGTGCGTGAAGAAGTGCCCGGCCCAGGCGATAGACGGCGGCAAGAACCTGATCAGCATCATCGATCAGGACAAGTGCACGAAGTGTGGAACCTGCTTCGAGGTCTGCCCCCCGCGCTTCCGGGCGGTGAATAAGATTTCGGGCGTTCCCGTGCCGCCTCCGGTTGCGGAAGAGGCGAGAACGATCGTCAGAGGGGGAAAGCAATCATGAGTGAGATCGTGCTACAGATCGATGGAAAGGAAGTGAAGGCCGCGGAAGGGATGACCCTCCTGGAGGCGGCTCAGAGTGCGGGGATCTCCATTCCGACGCTCTGTTACCACAAGGAGCTGGAACCCTTCGGGGGTTGCCGCCTCTGCATCGTGGAGCTGGAGAGCCGGGGCTCGACGCGGCTGGTTGTTTCCTGCGTCTACCCTGTGGAGAAGAACCTGGTGGTGCGGACGCGCTCGGAGAAGATCGACCGCATCCGGAAGATGATCCTGGAGCTTCTGCTGGCCCATGCTCCCGACTCCTTCGTGCTGGAGGAGCTGGCGAAAGAGTACGGGGCGGACCGGAACCGCTTCGAGAAGGAGCCGTCGTTCTGCATTCACTGCGGCCTGTGCGTCCGTTACTGCGCCGAGGTGAAGAAGAAGCATGCCGTGGGTTTCGTGGACCGGGGGACGCAGAAGGAGATCAGCTTCATCCCGGAGATCGCGGCGAAGGAATGCTGGAGCTGCAAGGCGTGCTTCCCGCTGTGCCCGACGGAAGCCCTGCAGGCGGCCTTCGTCCTGGTCGAGGGGCTGACGGCGCCCTGACCTTTTTTCGAATCTGCCAAAAGAGGAACGCGTGCAAATCAAATCACCGGTGGAAGCAACGCGGGTCGCCCCTTAACTGAGCACTATTCAATAAAGCCTGCGGAATGGCAATTCCCGTGGAATGAAGACTGGCGTCATCGGGAAGAGAATCAAAGGCCTTCCGGCGGAAGGAAATAAGGGCTTGCTTTCTCAATAAATGAATGGTACTCAACGATTTCCTAGGATACGCCATTCAGAATGTTGAAAGATTCTGAGAGGCTGCGGAAACAGCGGACAAGGCCGTTCTCCGCCGGGTTCTGTGGGGCGCTGGATTGGATGAGCGAGAGGAACGATAGACAAGAGAAGATCTTGTACAAAATAACAAAGGGGAGGAAGAAAGCATGTTAAGAATGGAAGTCATTCCGGACGAGTTTAACGTTACCAGTTATCTGCTGGACAGGCATCTGGAGGAGGGGCGGGGCAACAACATCTGCATCTATTACGAAGATGAGAAGATCACTTACGCCCAGGTTGCGGAACAGTCCTGCCGGATCGGCAACGCGCTGCTTTCCCTGGGCTTGGAGCTTGAGAACCGGGTGGCGGTCAGCATGGCGGACCGGCCGGAATTTATGTACAGCATCCTGGGCCCCATGAAGGCCGGCATCGTACCCGTCCTGCTGAGCACCATGGCGGTTCCCAAGGATTACCTCTATTACCTCAATGACAGCCGCGCCAAGGCCATGATCGTTGACGACTCCGTGCTGTCGAAAGTTCTGGAAGTAAAAAATGACCTTAAATACCTGAAACACATCATTGTCGTGGGAAGCCCCGCGGCAGCCGGTCAGCTGAGTTACGACGAGATCACCAAGGCCGCTTCTCCCAAACTGGAGACTGTTCTGATCAACAAAAACGATCAGGCGTTCTGGCAGTACAGCTCCGGGACGACCGGGCAGCCCAAGGGCGTTGTCCACCTCCATAAGGACCTGATGTACGCGACCGCGCACTGTGATGACGTCGTGAAAGCAGGCGTGGACGACATCTCCTTCTCCCTGTCGAAACTGTATTTCTCCTACGGCCGCAACAACTCCTTCGACACCGTCTTGCTGAGCGGCGGGTCGGTCGTTCTATTCTCGGGCATGCCCAAACCGGAATCCATCTTCGAGGTCATCAAGAAATACAAGCCCACCATCTATTACGGTGTGCCAAGCTCCTACATGGCCCTGATCGCCCTCATTGACAAGGGGTATGAATATGACCTCTCCTCCTTGAAGGCCTGTGTCTCCGCCGGCGAAGCCCTGCCGAGAGTGGTCTTCGATCGCTGGCGGGAATTGACCGGCGTATCCATCCTGGACGGCCTGGGATCTACCGATGTCGGCTTCATCTATCTCTCCTGCACCCCCGAGAATCTGAAATTCGGGACCCTGGGTCATGTGCTGGCCAATGTGGAAGGGAAGCTCTGTGACGAGGACGGCAACGAAGTTCCCAAAGGCGAACAGGGAGAAATGTGGATCAAGAGCGGCTGCACGGCGGACCGTTACTGGAACAAACCGGAGAAGAACAAAGCCGCCTTCATCGGCGAGTGGTTCAAAACGGGCGACAAGTTCTATATCGATGAGGAAGGATACGTTGTGGGGTCCGGCCGCGCGGATGACATGCTGAAGCCCGGCGGAATCTGGGTCTCCCCCGTCGAGGTGGAAAATGCCGTTCTCAGTCATCCCGCCGTTGCGGAAACCGGCGTGATCGGCGCCGCGGACAAGGATGAGCTGGAAAAACCCATGGCCTATGTCGTGCTGAAGGAAGGGTATGAGGAATCTCCGGAACTCACCAAGGAGATCCAGGATCTGGTCCGCAGCAAGCTCGCCCATTACAAGGCCCCCCGCTGGATCCACTATGTGAAGGAACTGCCCCGTACGGCGACCGGCAAGATCCAGCGCTACAAGCTCCGCGACCTGGTGAAAGAGACGGGTTTATAAGATCGATCGACAAATAAACTTGGTTAACTGAGACAATGGAGTTTAGAGTTTTTTCCTGCCGTTACCGCGCACGAACTCTAAACTCCATTTTTTTTCTTTTTTCATAGCCGGAAAGAGGGCGAGCGAAGGCTTGATCTTATTATGTTCGGGGTTATTCTGCCGGCAGTCCTTGCTCTGATCAGTGCTCTGGCAAACCCCTCTGCTCCCCCCTTTGGCCCGGTTGGATCTTGCTTGATGGCCGTTGTTTTGAAATTCGGCATCCCAACGGAGCTTTCAGCCTGGTGGCCGGCGGCGTCGTCACGACCACCGTCGGGAGTCAATTCCCGCACTCGATTTTGCTTCGTTCTCCAAAAACAGGTTTAGGCAAGGGAAGTGGCCTTCATGGTTTTAGAAAGTCTTTTGCCCATTTGGTCAGCGCCGTGGCCCTGTGCCGGCTGTTTCTAGGCGTGGCCCTTTCCCCGCTCCGTACGCTTTAAGGACTGCCGGGTAGGGCTCCTTTAAAAAAGTAGCATTGTAAGCTCTGCAATGGAAAAAAATGTCTGGAGCTTAATAAATTAATTTAATATATTGGAAATTAGAGTCTGGAATTTTCTCCCTGAAGCAGGGGCAGCGGGTTCTGAACTCTGTCTTTGATTAAATCGGGAGGAGGTGATGCAGAAGCAGATCGGAAATCGTAATACTTAAATTCATTTTTTTCGTTCAAAAAGGAGGAGGGTTCAATGAGTGATCGCAAGATGTTAGGCCTTATCGCAATTGCTGTGCTCGGTATACTGATTGCCATAGCTCAGCCATTTTCCCCGGGGTTATCGCCCTTGGGACATTATGTCATGGGTACCGTTGTTGTTGCCTTGGGTATGTGGATCTTCCGTCCCGGCATGTTACCTTTCATGGCGGGTACGAGTGTCATCCTGGGCGTTACCTTGGCACTCTTTTTTGCTCACAAAGCGGGTCTGGTGTTTCCGGGCAAGGTTCCCTTTAAAGCACCTCCGCAGATTTTTGGGGTCGTCATGGGCGGTTTCACCTCTTCCGCTGTCTGGACTCTGATTCCTGCACTATTTTTTGGTTTCGTCCTGCAAAAAACCGGGCTGGGAAAACGCGTGGCCTACATGGTTTTGAAGGCATTCCCGGCAAGCTGGCTTGGCTTGGCGATCAGCTGGCTGGTGATCGGCGTGGCCCTTTCCGCCCTGACGCCCTCCATCACCGTCCGGGTGGCCATTGTCGTTCCCATCGCCATCGGAATTGTGGAAGCCTGCAAACTGGAATACCGCTCCAAAGGATCGGCCTATGTCTGTCTCCTTGCGTGGGGCTTGGCCATCTTTCCCGGTACCGGCTGGCTGACCGGCTCCCTGTCGGGACCGATCATGCAGGGATTTTTCCCGCCGGAGATCAAGTCGATGTGTAATTTCGACGACTGGTTCAAAATCCTCGCCCTGCCGTGGTTTGTGGTGACCATTGTCTACGTTGTCCTGGCCTATCTCTTTGCCAAACCAAAAGAGGCCATTGCCATTTCATCCGATATGTTCAAGGAGGAGTACAAGAAACTGGGGCCCATGTCCAAGGATGAACTCGTTACCCTGCTCATTCTCTTAGGTTCTCTGGTCATGTTTTCCACGGAAAAGATCCACGGGATTCCCACCCCGGCCACGGCCCTGGGCGCCATGTTCCTTCTGATCATGTTCCGCATCATTACCGGTCCGGAGATCAGTGCGGGCATCAACTGGGACGTGGTCTGCTTCTTCGGAGTCGCCGTTGCATTGCCCCCCATTTTCGGTGTTTCCGGAATATCGGCTTGGTTCGGTCCCCTGATCCAAGGGCCCATCATGTCCCTGGCGGGGGCTCCCATGCTCTTCATGCTGGTCATCACCGCGGGGCTGCTGCTCATTCGCTTTGTGGACGTTCCCTGGGGGTTCACTACCTGCGCGTTGACCATTATCATGCTGATCCCGCTCTTCAAAGATTTCGGGTATCATCCGCTGGTTGTCACCATGGCCTACCTGATCGCCATCAACTTCTTCCTGATGGGTTACCAGCAGCCGTGGATTCCCATGGCGGAAGGAATGATTCAGGGCCGAGGGTGGGCGCCGGCTCATGTGACCCTGTTCGGGTTGATTTATATTGCGTCCGCTTTCATTTCCCTGCTGGTGGCTGTTCCTTATTGGAAGATGATCGGCGTGATCCGGTAATCCGAATCAATCCATAAAGTCCGCAATTCCTAACATCGGCCGGAGACCGTAAACAGCGTCTCCGGCCGGTTTTTTTTCGCGAATCGATTTAACTGGGATTTCTTGATGATCAGCGGAGGGGCAACATTCCGATTTGGGTCTTTTTCGCTCGACTTCAGATTCCACCGCCTTCCGGATCCGAAGCCCGGGCAGGGGGAATTTTCAGTGCAGCCGCTTGAGCTTTTCCAGGCAGGCTTCGGCGAGATTTACATAGAGCTGTTTGCCTCAGGTCCAGAATTCCTTATGCCTGGGCTGGACGCGGTCGGTGACGGAAAAACCGCTATTTCCCGCTGTCTTCCGGGAGCTGGATCATGACGGCTTCTCCCCGGGCCCGGAGCTCGCCGGCCGCGGACAGGTTGGTGCTGACGATAATCTTTCGGCTTTTCATTTCCACGACCCGTGATCTCAAGTCGATGATCGTGTTCATGGGCGTCGGCTTGAGAAAATCGATTTTCAGGGAGGCGGTGACAAAGCGGACAAGGGGCTTCTCGCCCAGGGCGAAGCCCTCGGAACGAAGCTTATGCGCCGATGCCGTTGCGGCGCTGTGGCAATCGATCAGCGAGGAGATGAGTCCCCCGTAGAAGTATCCGGGGAAGCCGCCGGAGTGAAAAGGCTTGGGGACAAAGCGGCAGACACTTTCCTCCCCGTCCCAGGTGCTCTTGAGCTGCAGCCCCTCCTCATTCAGCCGCCCGCAGCCGTAACAGTGGGCGAATTCATCGAGGTAGTAGTCTTGAAAGGCTTTTCCTGCCATAGGTTGTTCCTTTCCCCTTGTCCGATCAGCTCAGCCGCTGGCTGTGCTCCATCGTCTTGTGCATGGTGATGTCCGGCCATTCTTCCATGGTGTTGGAGAGGCGCCATTCGGTCATGGCCAGGTAGATCAGGTTCCCCTCAGAATCGAGGGCCAGGTTCGCCCGGTGCTTTTTTTCGAAGTCCTCCAGCTTTTCCCGTTCCGGGCAGGTGACCCAGCGGGCGGCGGCGAAGTCCGCCGTCTCGTAGTCCGCATCGACCCCATACTCGCTGTGCAGGCGGGCCATGGTCACGTCAAACTGCAGCACTCCTACCACCCCCAGGATGTAGTCGTTGTTGGTCAAAGGCCGGAAGACCTGAACGATTCCCTCCTCCGAAAGCTGGGTGAGCCCCTTCTGAAGCTGTTTGAGCTTCAGGGGATTCTTCAGCCGGACCCGGCAGAAGTGTTCCGGTGCGAAGTTGGGGATGCCGGTGAAGCGGAATTCCTCTCCCTCGGTAAAGGTGTCTCCGATCCGGATGGTTCCGTGGTTGTGAATGCCGATGATGTCGCCGGGGTAGGCCTCTTCCACCGAGGCGCGATCCTGGGCCATGAAGATCGTCGCATTGGCCAGGGTCACCTCCTTGCCGAGCCGGTTGTGGTGGACT
The DNA here is from genome assembly GCA_964555065.1 of uncultured Syntrophus sp. Lineage (GTDB taxonomy): Bacteria > Desulfobacterota > Syntrophia > Syntrophales > Syntrophaceae > Syntrophus. Next base: position 68,187 of record CAZKRB010000003.1, on the reverse strand, counting down.
TTCATGCCCCGGGTGAATTTCCCGGAGCAGATCCGCACAAAGGCGATGCGGTCCCGGTGGGCGCTGTCCATGTTCGCCTGGATCTTGAAGGCGAAGCCGGAGAACTGCTCCTCCGAGGGCAGAACCTCGCGGGTTGTCGCCAAGCGGGGCCGGGGGCTGGGAGCCAGCTCCACGACGGCGTCCAGCAGTTCCCGCACTCCGAAATTGTTGATGGCGCTGCCGAAAAAAACAGGCGTCTGGTTGGCCTTGAGAAAATGTTCATAAACAAAGGGATTGGCCGCCCCTTCCATGAGGGCGATGTCCTCCCGCAGTTCGTCGGCCTGGGAGCCAAGCCGTTTATCCAGCTCCGGGTCATCGAGATCCTGGATGACGACAACGTCGGCATTACGGGTTGCGCCGCCGGGGGTGAAGAGCTGCAGCTCTTTGCGGTAGAGGTTGTAAACCCCCCGGAAACTCTTTCCCATCCCGATCGGCCAGGACATGGGGACACACTCGATCTGCAGTTTCTTCTCGATATCGGCCAGCAGCTCCAGGGGATACAGGACCTCCCGGTCCAGCTTGTTGATGAAGGTGATCACCGGCGTGTTGCGGAGCAGGCAGATCTCCATGAGCTTTTCCGTCTGGGGCTCCACGCCCTTGGCCCCGTCAATGACCATGACCGCGCTGTCCACCGCTGTCAGGACCCGGTAGGTGTCCTCGGAGAAGTCCTGGTGGCCCGGCGTATCCAGGAGGTTGATTTCATAGTCCCGGTAATGGAACTTCATCACCGAGGTGGTGACGGAAATGCCCCGCTCCTTTTCAATGGCCATCCAGTCGCTCGTGGCGTGGCGTGAGGCCTTGCGGGCCTTGACCGTCCCGGCCAACTGGATCGCGCCACCGAAGAGGAGCAGCTTCTCCGTCAAGGTGGTTTTTCCGGCGTCGGGATGGCTGATGATGCCGAAGGTCCGGCGCTGTTCGATTTCTTTCTGGTGCATTGCGACTTCGAAATCCTTTCCCTTTCCAGCGAAATGTAAAAAAAAGCGGGCCTGCAGAAGGCCCGTTAAATGAGGTGTTTTCCTATAATAAAAATAATGATTTCTGTCAAGGGCAGATTGCAGGGGAAGAAAAACGGACGGCCTGATTCTGGCAATCTTTTTCGGTCTGGAGCGCTTTTGCCGGTTGGACAGGGATCAGTAAGCCGATCGATGGCCCGTTAAGAAGATAGGCTTCAGCCTAAGATGAAATCACGTGGATCGGGATGCTTCCCCTTCCGTCCCCCGGAGCATGGCGATGAGTCTATCCTCATGTAAAATCTTGATCTGATACCCATGGGGGAAATGGCCACACGCAACGCCGGCATGATTGATTTCCCCGGAGGCCGTATCCAATGCCAAGCGGTGCTCATACCACTTGGCGCAAAAGGGGCACCAGACTCTGCCCTGATCGAATTTGTCCCGGTAGCCGATCAACGTGGGAAGAAACTTATTATGGTGAATCATCCTGCATCTCCTGTGATCATTTTCTGAAAAATGAGCCCGACAGGGAGGTTGAAAATCAGCCTCCTGCAACATCCGGAGCGTATCCGCGCGCAGGCGAACCATCGCTCTCTTTAGGGGGAGGCTATATCAAGAAAGGCACATAAGAGTCAACAGAGTCAATGGGGTTTTAGCCTACTTTTTTTCTGTCCCTCAGACAAAGCTTCAGCGGAATTTGGGATTGGACGTGAGAGTCTGCTCCGGCGCCCCGGAATAAAAGTCGGAAGCTCTCTTCTTCCCGCTTAAGCCTCCAGCTCCCGGTTTTCAGTTGACACGACTTTCCTTGCCTGTATAATAATTACGCGGCTTTAATTATTGATGAGGGGAGGCGGGCGTATGCCGATCGGAGAAATATGCAACCGGGAAGTGGTCATTGTCCGGAGGGAGGACAGCATCCAGGACGCGGCCAGACTGATGCGTGACTTCCATGTGGGCGGTGTCGTCGTCGTAGAAGGCCAGGAGGGGCAGGTGAAGCCCGTGGGGATTCTCACGGACCGCGATCTGGCCGTGGAACTCACCGCTAAGGACGTGCCCCTTGATCGCGTCTGTGTGGAAGATGTGATGAGCTCGGACCTGGTGCTCGCGTCGGAGAATCGCGGCATCTGGGATACCATTCGCTGCATGCGGACCAGGGGCGTCAGGCGGGTGGTCGTGGTGGATGACAAGGGATATCTCGTGGGGATTCTCTCCGTTAATGATCTGCTGGAATTGCTGTCCGGTGAACTGTCGGATCTGGCGAAACTTGCCCTGCAGGAGCAGGACCGGGAAAAAGAGATGCGGGGGTGAAGGGCGTCAGGTTTCCGCCGCTGGGCTCGCTATCGGGCGGGCGGCCTATTGCGGAGAGGGATGGGTAAATTCCTCTCCCTGAAGATGGAAACTCCCGAAGCCGGCCGAAATGGAGGTGTCCAGATGGAAAATAATCCAACGGTCATGAAAGAAGCGATGCTTTATGAGAAGCTGGAGGAGGACCGGGTCCACTGCTTCCTCTGCAGCCACCACTGCCACATCGCCCCCGGTAAAAGAGGGATCTGTGCGGTGCGGGAAAATCGGGGCGGCACCCTCTACAGTTTGGTCTATGGCAAGATCATCGCCGGTAATATTGATCCCATCGAAAAAAAGCCTCTCTTCCATTTTCACCCGGGATCCACCTCTTATTCCATTGCCACCGTCGGCTGCAACTTCCGGTGCGAGCACTGCCAGAACTACAGCATCGCCCAGTATCCCAAAGAATACCCGGAAATCCCCGGAGAGCCGACAACCCCCGAGGCGGTGGTGCAGGCAGCGAAAAGGGTGGGTTGCCGCAGCATCTCCTATACCTACACCGAGCCCACCATTTTTTTCGAGTTCGCCTACGACTGCGCGCGGCTGGCGAAGGAAAGGGGGATCAAGAACGTCTTCGTGAGCAACGGCTTCACCTCGCCGGAGGCCACCCGGCTGATCGCCCCTTATCTTGACGCCAACAACATCGACCTGAAAGGGGATGAATCGTTCTATCAAAAGATCTGCGGGGCGCGGCAGCAGCCCGTGCTCGACACCATCCGGCTCATGAAGGAGCTGGGGGTCTGGGTGGAAGTGACCACCCTCATCATCCCCACCCACAACGACTCGGAGGTGTTCCTCAAGTGGCTGGCCGGTTTCCTCAAGTCCATCGATGAATCCATGCCGTGGCATGTGACCCAGTTTTATCCCACCTATAAGCTGATCGATCAGCCGCGGACACCTATTCAGACTCTGAGAAGAGCACGGGAGATCGGCTTGCAGGCCGGGTTGAAGTACGTTTACGAAGGCAACGTTCCGGGCGAAGGCGGCGAGAACACCTACTGTCCCTCCTGCGGAGAACTGTTGATCGAGCGGTTCGGTTACACGCTGGGGAAAATCCGGATGAAAAACGCGAAATGCCTCAAGTGCGGCAGCGGGCTCGCCGGTGTGGGAATGCCTTAGGAGGCCGTGGATTTCCCGTTGACAGGAGCCGGCGCTTTCCTTATTCTCTAGTCGTCAAAGCGGAACGGCCTTGCGAAGGCCTTGAGAAACGCCGTTGAAGGCGGGTCAAAAAATGGATTCAGAGAAGAAAAATCAACGTTCAGGAGGATGAAGATCGATGTCCAAAGACATTCTGGAAAAGGGAGCCATTGTTCAGCGAGACAAGGAAACGTTTGCCATCGCCCCGCACATTCCCGGGGGCATTATTGACCCTGCAGGCCTGAGAAAAATCGCCGAGGTGGCGGAGAAATACCAGGCAAAAGCCCTGAAGCTCACCTCAGCCCAGCGCATTGCCATCGTGGGAATCAATCCCGATGACATCGACAGCGCCTGGCAGGACCTGGGAATGAAGCCCGGCGCCGCCATCGGCCTGTGCGTGCGCAGCGTCAAGATCTGTCCGGGCACCACCTTCTGCAAGCGTGGGCAGCAGGATTCCGTCGGGGTTGGCCTGAAGCTGGACGAGATTTATCACGGCATGGAGCTTCCCTGGAAATTCAAGATGGCCGTGGCGGGCTGCCTCAATTCCTGCTCCGAGCCGGCGATTCGCGATGTGGGCCTGATCGGGACGCCCAAGGGTTGGAGGCTTCTGGTGGGCGGATGCGGCGCCGGGAAACCCCGGATCGGCCAACTGCTGGCGGATAATCTGTCCGATGAAGAGGCCCTGGCCCTTGTCGACAAGGTGGTCCACTATTATAAAGACCAGGGCAAGAAGAAGCGCCTGGGTGAGCTGATCGAGGAGATCGGGTTTGATAAGTTCAAGCAGGATGTTCTCGCCCTGTAGCTTGCACTCCCGATGAAAGACGCACTCAGGGCGGCAAGGCCGAGGGGCCAGGGAATGCCTCGGGGTGCGTCGCGAGGCTGATGAGATTGCCGACTCAAGGTGCGTGGAATCAGGAATTGGACTCCTTCCTATCTGGTGCCGGCGGTGATCCAGGACGCCGCCGGCACTCAAATTTCCTCCTGCCGATTGTATCCCCCCGCCTGCATCACGGCCGGAAGAAGGCGAAGGGTGGCGAACGTGATCGGCGTGCCGTGCCTTCCCCCTTGATCCTTCTGAACCGGCGCACCGCCTGGCGCTCGAAGAAGAGCGGTCTCTTTCTTCCAGTGCCGGAGGGAGGAAAACTCGAAAGGGGAGACGCAGGGTCCACGCAGGCGAACGTCTTTTCGACCTCAGAGGACACACAGGGTTGCCGGCAAAAGGAGTGCCGGGACCGGGAATCGGAGCCAGGAGAACATCCATGACCGACAACGAGGGCAGCCTTCCCCTCCCCGGGGAGACGATCTGCTATGAGGAATTCGGCAACCTCTACCTCAACATCACCAACCGGTGCAGCGCCGACTGCCTCTTCTGCATCCGGAACTTTGCCGACGGGGTTTACGGCTACCGCCTCCGCCTCTCCCGGGATCCCTCGGAAGAAGAGATCCTGCGGGATCTGGAGAAGCTCGACCTTACCCGGTACGAGGAGATCGTTTTTACCGGATTCGGTGAGCCCACCTGTCGGCTGGACGTGGTGCTCCACATCACGGAATGGCTGCACCGGATAGGAATTACGGTCCGGCTCGATACGAACGGCCACGCCGCGCTGCTGCACCCCGACCGCGATGTGGTGGCGGAACTGAAGGCCGCCGGTCTCGCAGCCGTATCGGTGAGCCTCAATGCCGAATCGGAGGAGCGGTACAACCGCCTGTGCCGCCCTGCCCTGAAAGGTTCATACCGGGCGATGCTCGAATTTGCGGAAAAGTCCATCCAGGCGGGCATCCGCACCCGCATGACCGTGGTCGGGAAGACGGAGATCGACATTCCGGCCTGTGAGCGAATCGCAGCCGGAATCGGCGCTTCCTTCCGGGTACGGTGAGCCCGGAGAGGTCTTCGGGATTCTTCCCGGAAAAAAAGATCCTCTGTCCCCCCCCTGATTCAAGGAGGAGATCATGTCGGAGATGCTGTTTCCCGTTCCGGAGCTCTGGGCGAAATCGGCCTGGATCAACAACGATACCTACCGGAAGATGTATGAGCAGTCGATTGCCGATCCCGAAGGTTTCTGGGGCGAGCAGGCCAAACGCCTGGTGTGGTTTCAGCCCTGGACGAAGGTGAGGGAGGGTTCCTTCTCCGGCGACGTCCGTGTCTCCTGGTTCTGCGGCGGCAAACTGAACGTCAGCTACAACTGTCTGGACCGCCATCTGACTGGACGGGGAGATCAAATTGCCATCCTCTGGGAGGGGGATGACCCGGCGGAAAGCCGCGTTCTCACTTATGGCCAGTTGCACGAAGAGGTGAGCCGGTTCGCCAATGTCCTGAAGTCCCTGGGACTCCGGCGCGGCGATCGCGTCACCATCTACCTGCCCATGATTCCCGAGCTGGCGGTGGCCATGCTGGCCTGCACCCGGATCGGGGTGGTCCACTCCATCGTTTTCGCCGGCTTCTCCCCCGACTCCCTGCGGGAGCGCATCCGGGACTGCCAGGGGCGGGTGCTGATCACCGCCGATGAAGGGCTGCGGGGAGGCAAGCCGATCCCTCTGAAAAAGAATGCCGACGAAGCCGTGGCGCAGTGCGCCGGAGTCGAAAAGGTCATCGTGGTGAGGCGCACGGGTGCGGAGGTTCCCTGGAGCGCCGGACGCGACCTCGACTGGGGCGCCCTCATGGCGGAGGCCTCGCCGGACTGCCCACCGGAAGAGATGGATGCCGAGGACCCGCTCTTCATCCTCTATACCTCGGGCTCCACGGGCAAACCCAAGGGTGTGCTCCATACCACCGGGGGCTATCTCCTGTTCACGGCGATGAGCCATGAGCACATCTTCGATTATCACGACGGCGACATCTACTGGAGCACGGCGGATATCGGCTGGGTGACGGGGCACAGCTACGTCGTCTACGGCCCGCTGGCCAACGGGGCCACCACGGTCATGTTCGAGGGCGTGCCCCATTATCCCGACTGGTCCCGCTTCTGGAACGTGGTGGACAAACACGGGGTCACCATTCTCTATACCGCCCCCACTGCCATCCGCGCCCTGATGCGCCAGGGCGACGAGCCGGTCCGAAAGACCTCCCGGCGAAGCCTGCGCCTGCTGGGCACGGTCGGGGAGCCCATCAATCCCGAGGCCTGGCTCTGGTTCTACAGCGTCGTCGGCGAAGGGCGCTGCCCCATTGTCGACACCTGGTGGCAGACGGAAACGGGGGGGATCCTGATCACCCCTCTGCCTGGCGCCATGGGCCTCAAGCCGGGCTCCGCCTCCCGACCTTACTTCGGCATCAAACCCGCCATCGTGGACGCCGAGGGCCGCTTCCTGGAGGGGGCGGGGAGCGGCAACCTGGTGATTTCCGAACCCTGGCCGGGGATGCTGCGGACGATCTACGGCGACCACCAGCGGTTTCTCGACACCTATTTTTCCCTGTATGAAGGGGTCTACTTCACCGGCGACGGGGCGCGGCGGGACGAAGACGGAGACTACTGGATCACGGGCCGGGTCGACGATGTCATCAACGTCTCAGGGCACCGCCTGGGGACCGCCGAGGTCGAAAGCGCCCTGGTTGCCCACCCCGCCGTGGCGGAGGCGGCCGTCGTCGGCTATCCCCACGAAATCAAGGGCCAGGGCATCTATGCCTATGTGACCCTGAAAGCGGATCGCCCCCCGTCGGAGGCCCTGCGGCGGGAGCTATCGGCCTGGGTCCGGAAGGAGATCGGGGCCATTGCCGTTCCGGACTTCATCCAGTGGGCGCCCGGCCTCCCCAAGACCCGCTCGGGCAAGATCATGCGCCGGATTCTCCGCAAAATCGCCGCCGATTCCTTCGACGAACTGGGCGATACGAGCACCCTGGCGGAACCCGCCGTGGTGGAGGAGCTCATTGCGGCCCGGTCGGCGGCAAGGGGGAAATGAACCCTCGGTTCCCCCTCTCGGAGTTTCCTCCCAATTCGGTCCTTCGCTTCCGGTCCAGGGTCAAGTCATGCGCAATCCTAACGCGTTGAATAAACTTCACAAAAATGATAAAGGCACTCTTGATTGCAAGTGATCGATATGAGAAATATCTGGCCGACTTGAAAGGAATCCCGGCTTCCGGTCAGTAAGGAATTGACAGGCACGAAAAAGGTCGGATAGATTATAGCTAAACGATTCGCCAAGGAGTCTTCATGCCGGAAATGTTTCGGGTGCTTCCCCCTGCGGAGGCCCTGCAAGTGCTTTTGGACCACCTTCCCTCGGAGGTTGCGTCAGAAACGGTCGCGACTGAGGAGGCCCTCGACCGGGTCCTGGGGGAGAAACTCGCCGCGGCCTCTTCCCTTCCCGCCTTTCCCCGCAGCACGATGGACGGCTACGCCGTGCGCGCCGAAGATACCTTCGGGGCCACGGAATCGCTGCCGGCCTACCTGGCGGTGATCGGTGAAGTTCCCATGGGGCGCGGCTTTGAAGGGGAGGTCGGTCCGGCTCAGGCGGTGGCGGTCTATACCGGGGGCATGATTCCCCCCGGGGCGGATGCCGTCGTCATGGTGGAGCGGACGCAGAAGCTCGATGCGGCCAACATCGAAGTGCTGCGGGCCGTGGCGCCGGGTGAGAACTTCCTCGAAGTGGGAGAAGATGTGAAGGCGGGAGACATGGTGTTTGACGCGGGCCATCTCCTCCGCCCCCAGGACCTCGGCGGGCTGATGGCCCTGGGTATCACCCGGGTCCGGGTGGCGGCCAGACCGCGCGTGGCGATTCTTTCCACCGGCGATGAGGTCGTTCCTCCGGAACGGACGCCCGGCCCCGGGCAGGTGCGGGATGTCAATTCCTATGCCATCGCCGGCCTCGCCGCCCACGGGGGGGGCATTCCCCAGTTGAAGGGGATCATCGGGGATAACTATGACGCCCTTCTTTCCGCGACCCGGGCCGCGCTGGAGAATGCCGATGTCCTGGTTATTTCGGCCGGTTCCTCCGTTTCCACCCGCGACCTGACGGCGGAGGTCGTCAATCACCTGGGCAAGCCCGGCGTCCTGGTCCACGGCGTCGCGGTGCGGCCCGGCAAACCGACCGTCCTGGGGGTCTGCAGCGGCAAGCCGGTGATCGGCCTGCCGGGCAACCCGGTCAGCGCCATGGTGGTGGCCGGGCTGTTCCTCACCCCTGTGCTCCGGCGTCTGCAGGGCCTGGCAGAACCGCCGATCCCGCGGCGGGTGACGGCTCGGCTGTCCCACAACATCGCCTCGGTTCCGGGGCGCGAAGATTATGTCCAGGTCAGGCTGGTCGAGGGAGACGGCGAGCTTCGGGCCGAGCCGGTCTTCGGCAAATCAAACCTGATCTACACCCTCGTCAAGGCGGAGGGACTGGTTTGCGTGCCGCTCGATTCCAACGGTCTGCACAAGGATGAGCAGGTCCAGGTGGAGCTGTTCTGAGAACAGGATAGGGGAAGGGGAGACAGGGATGGGCAAGGAAAGGAAATTTTATCTCGAAGACATTCCGCTGGCTGAGGCGTGGCGGCGGTTCATTGAGGCCATGGAAAGCTCCGGAACGTGGGTGGCCTTTCCCGGTGAGGAATTGCCCCTCGATGAAGCCCTGGGGCGCGTCACGGCAGCGCCGGTCTGGGCGGCTCTGTCTTCGCCGGGTTATCATGCCAGCGCCATGGACGGCTATGCCGTCCGTTCGGAGGATACCCTCGGCGCCACGGAGACCTTGCCGAAACGTCTCCGGATCGGTCCCGACCGGCAGGCGGGGTATGTCGATACGGGTGATCCCCTTCCTTCCTGGGCCGACGCGGTCATCCAGATCGAGCATACGCAGCACCTCGATGAAGGGGAAAAGGGCGAATTCATCGAAATCCAGGCCGGCGTGGCGCCTTGGACGGCGGTTCGCCCCATGGGAGAGGATATGGTCGCCACGGAGCTGGTGCTGCCGGCCAATCACCTGCTGAAGCCCGTGGATTTGGGGGCGCTGGCCGGGTGCGGGCACGCAGCCGTCAGCGTCCGCCGCCGCCCGCGCGTGGCGGTTATCCCGACCGGAACGGAGCTCATCACGGTGGAGCAGTCCGCACGGGTGGGCCTGAAGTCCGGCGACATCATCGAGTACAACTCCCTGGTCCTGGCCTCCCAGGTGCGCCAGTGGGGCGGTTTGCCGACGCGGTATCCCATTGTCGTCGACGATTATGAATGCATCCGGGAAACGGTGCGGGAAGCGGCGGCCACCCATGACCTCGTGCTCGTCAACGCCGGCTCTTCGGCGGGAAGTGAGGATTTCACCTCGGCCATCGTGGAAGAACTGGGAACCCTGCTCGTTCACGGGGTGGCCGTCCGTCCGGGCCATCCGGTCGTTCTCGGCGTCGTGACGGACCGTCGGACCCCCATCATCGGCGTGCCGGGCTATCCCGTTTCCTGCGCCCTGACGGGGGAGATTTTCGTCGAACCGCTGCTGTCCCGTTGGCTGGGCCTGCCGCCGCGGGAAAAGCCGAAAATGAAAGCGGCCATCAGCCGCAAGCTGCTCTCGCCGATCGGTGAGGACGAATGGGTGCGGGTGACTGTCGGAAAGGTCGGAGAGCGGACCGTGGCCGCGCCCCTGTCCCGCGGGGCGGGGGTCATCACCTCCCTGGTCCGCGCCGACGGGATTGTCCGCATCCCGAGATTTTCCGAAGGGCTGGAAGCCGGGCAGGAGGTCACCGTGGAACTGTATCGCGACCCAGCCGAAATCGACCGCACCATCGTCCATATCGGCAGCCACGACCTCTGCCTGGATCTCCTGGCGCAGCAGCTGGCCGAGGCAAACCGCCGCCTCTCCAGCGCCAACGCCGGCAGCCTCGGCGGCTTGACGGCCCTGCGGCGCGGCGATGCCCATCTGGCCGGTTCCCACCTCCTGGATCCGGCAACGGGCGAATACAACTTTTCCTATATCAAGCAATACCTGCCGGACACGCCCGTGGTCCTGATGACCCTCATGCATCGCGAGCAGGGGCTGATCGTCGCGCCGGGCAACCCCAAGGGGATTATGGGGTTGGCGGACCTGGCCCGGGAAGACGTGTCCTATATCAACCGCCAGCGGGGGGCGGGAACGCGGGTTCTGCTCGACTATCACCTGAACCGTCTTGGAATCAAACCGGAGGAGGTGAAGGGATACCGGCGTGAAGAGTACACCCATCTGGCGGTGGCCGTTGCGGTCCAATCGGGAGCGGCGGACTGCGGCCTCGGCATCGCCGCCGCGGCCCATGCGCTGAATCTTGATTTCATCCCCTTCGAGAAGGAACGCTATGATCTGGTCATCCCCCGTGTCCATTTTGAAAGCGACCTGCTGCAGCCGCTGCTCGATCTCATCCGCGGACCGGTTCTGCGGCGGGTCATCGACGAGCTGCCCGGCTACGACACGACCTCCATGGGGCTGATTGCGGCCGAACGATAACCACCGCGGGAACATGCCCCTTCCGTCAAGGTCCGGAATTCCAGAAACTGAGATTCAACCTGTGCTCAGGAGGATTCGGCCGAGCTATCCCGGCCCCGCCTTGCCAATGCGCCGCAGCAGGGCGTGGGCGGCGATGCCGGCCAGAAAGCCGTAAGCCATGTTGGTGGACAGGGAAACCATTACGGTGAGAACCAGGGGGAGCAGATCCTTCCCGAAGGTCACATCCTTGGCGAACTTCACCAGTTCCAGTCCGACGAGAAACATCATGGCCCCCATGATGGCTCCGGGGAATTCCGCGAAGAGGCCGGCGATGGACGCCGACAGGAAAAGGCCGAGAGAGATCTCGATGACCCCCTCGATGATGTTCGCCCCTCCCGTGCGGGCTCCGAAATAGTACTGCCCGGCCAAACCTCCCGCGCCATGGCACATGGGCATGCCCCCCAGAAAAGGCGTAATGAGATTCATGACCCCCTGATTCCAGGAAAGTTTTTTCACCGTTACCGATGCGCCCGGCCAGTAGGTGGCAATGAGGGCGGCCGTGGCAATCGTCGCGTTTGTAATGGTCAGGGGAATCTGGGCAAAGCCTGCGTGCAACAGGGAGTCCCAGACTTCCCGGAGAGTGAAGGTCGTCACCGGGGGCAGGCTGAAGCCGGGGGCGGCGAGGTGCCCGAGTTTCCCACCGGTCGCCATGATGGCGATCGCGAGAATCATGAGGACCACCGCCGCCGGAGCATAGCGGTTCTTCCGCAGGGCGAGGACAATGAGAAGCGAGATCAGACCGAGAACCCAGCCGGTGGACAGCAGCTTCACCGCTTCAGCCGCCAACAGAATTCCCAACGCCGCCTGGATGCCTCGGGTGACGGATTGCGGCGTCACCCGGGCGAGCCAGCTCACCGCCCCCGTCAGGGCAAAGAGGATCCAGATCAGTCCCATGGCGAAACCCGACGCATAGATCATGGAGGGACTCCAGTGCTGCGCGATGGCCACCACGGCCAGCACCTTCATGGGTTCGATGGGCATGGGCAGACGGTAGATCAGGCCGGTGGCGATGTTGGCCAGCCCCATCATGACCAGGAACCCCGCCGGGTTGAGGCCGCAGACATAGATGTAGCCGATGGCCAGGGGAAAGAGGGTTCCGAAGTCCCCCATCGCCCCTCCCAGTTCCCGCAGATTGAACTCGAAGGATCTGATCTTCATCTTTTTCCTGTGAGCCCCGGGGAGGACTGATCCCCGGCATAATTCGAAAAGAAAAAGGACTGTGCCGGTGTCCGCCGTTGCCGCCCTCAAAAAGTTTTTCCTGCTTTCGAAATCCATCCCGGATTTTGAGAGAAGGTCACAGGTAGCCCGGAATCCCTTAAAAATCAATCTCCCAAATCTGCCGGCAGGCGGGTTTCACCTCTCCTGTGGGGATGCAAACAAAAGAAGGGAAGCCTTTCGGCTTCCCTTCTTTCAGGAGAATAAGATTCTGGATTTTTTCGGTATCTCACCCGGTCCTTCTGCCCGTTGAAGTTGCCGGAGATTCCATTTTGTGTTCTAATTTTGTTATTAGCATGGATCGTGCCAGAACTTGGATTATGCGTAAGTGAATGATTTTGTTTGAAATAAAGCAGGTTTGACTGAGCTGGAAATGCCTTCAGGATGGCAATAAATGTCGAGGCCGGAGAAGGCAGGATCGGTTAATGATTAAGATAATCCATGTGTTGCAAAGAATTTCCTGTTGTCCCTTCTTCGACAATATTGTCGAAAGGGCTGGCTGCCGCCGCACACGGCTGCCCGTTCTTCCCCCGGCTCATTTTTCCCGTCCTTCCGCCGGGAGGGCGGGAAGCTCCAGGATCCCTTTGGGGAGCCTTACCCGAGGGACGGGATTCCCCTCGGGGAGCAGCGAAGGGGACGTTTTTCCTTTCGGGGCCTCTTTTCCCCAGAGGGACGAGAAGCCACCGGAATCACGCTCTATTTACCCATCTCCCCATTATTGCCTGGGAATCCTTCGGAGCAGCCGAATGGCCTCGTCATTCTGCTGGATGAGCGCATCGTTCTGCCGAATCAAAATCCGCAAATAATCCACCTGGGCCCGTTTCAGAATCTGATTCACCTCGGAGGGTGTGAACGCCTTGTCCAAGCTGTCTTTTGTTCCCAAGGCAATGCGATCGGCCAGCTCGTGAAGCTTTCCCGGATCGTATTGATTGATCCGTTCGATCGGCTCCGCGGCGATGCAGGCTCCGGCAAGGAAAACCCAGACGATCCCGGTCAGGAACAGTCTTTCCATGGCAGCCTCCCTAAAGTTTTTTGGCTTCGGCCAGGGCTTTGTCGTAATCCGGCTGATTCGTAATCTCGGGAACCAACTCCAGGTAGCGGATCCTGTCCGATGAGTCGATTACAAAAATGGAGCGGGACAGCAGCCTCAATTCCTTGATCAGCACGCCGTAGGCATTGCCGAAGGAGGCGTCCCGGTGATCCGAGAGGGTCCGGATGTTCTCGATGCCGGCGCTCGTACAGAATCGGGCAATCGCAAAGGGAAGATCCATGCTGATATTGAGGACGGCGAACCGGTCTCCCAGGACGCCCGCCTCTGCGTTGAACCTCCGTGCCTGAAGGTCACAGACCGGCGTATCCAGGGAGGGTGTCACACTGATGATTTTTACCTTTCCCGTGAAATCGGACAGCTTCACCTCCCTGAGATCCTTATCCAGGGCGACAAACGCCGGCGCCTTGTCGCCCACCTTCGCCTCGTCGCCGACCAGGGTCAACGGGTTACCCATAAAGGTTACGATTCCTTTTCTTTCCATTGTTTCACCTCTCCATCCGTCAAGTTGGACGTCCCTGGGGAGGGGACGCCGCGGGTTTATCCGTATTGAGCAGGCCGTGTTTCCTCCGGGGCTTTCCTCATGGTTCCGTCAGAGGGTTGCCCGTCCCGGTTTCCGTGACTGCCTTGCCTGCGTCCTGTCCGGAGAAGACAGAACATACAACCAGCTTACTCTATAAATTCCGATATTCCAAAGGGAAAAAGTGATCAGCAAAATCGTCCCTGCCCCATGATCACCCTTCCCGAAGCCCTTATTGTTCCTGATTGGCAGCAGGCGCGGCAGCGCCGGATCATTCGGTATTGACAAAGCGAGGAGCCGTGGAGCCCGACCGCGCGGGCGAATTCAAAAAATTATTTTGTTACTTCCTGATTTCACTAAAGATATTTCTTGACTTTTCGTAAAATGACCTTTACATAAGGGTTCAGGTTTTTATGTATGGCATCAGCGGCGTGGATATTGAAGAACGACATTGAAGAGGAGGTTAAGGGCGATGAATAAAGGCGATCTGGTTGAGGCAGTGTCAAAAGTCGTTGGGAAAAAGAAGTTGGCAGAGGAAACCGTTGCATGCGTCCTGGAATCCATTACGGGAGCGCTCAAGAAGGGTGAATCCGTAACCCTCATCGGTTTCGGCACGTTCAAAGTGGGCAAGAGAGCGGCCAGAACCGGGAGAAATCCGCAGACAGGGCAACCGATGAAGATCAAAGCCAAAAAGGTCCCCAAGTTTACAGCCGGCAAAAAGCTGAAGGATGCTGTGGCAAAGAAATAATCTCCGGAATATGAAAAAAGGCCTCCCTAGTCGACCAGACGGGGAGGCCTTTTTTTTGTTTCATCCCGCCAACGCCTCAATCCTCCGCTCTTCCCACCTTAACGAAAGGAAAGTCTGCCTTAGCGTCCGGATGAATCCCCCTTTCAGCGAGGCGGTTCCCGCTCCTGGGCGCAGGGGATGCAGACCCGCCCCTCCGGCAGCGTGACCGTCTTCGATGGCATGGTCATCTCGCCGCAGCGGACACAGGGTTCCGATCGTTCGAGGGGAGCGTAACGGGGTTCTTCATAGGGAACCTCCATCGTGGTAAATAATTCCTCAAAGGGGCGCCTCAGCAGATCCTTCACTTTCAATTGCTTCTGCTGCCGCTTCTCGCCCTCCGAGGCCGTGCCGTCGGTGATGGCAGCATCCAGCCGGGCAAAGGTACTCTTTTCCGGCCCCTGATATTCGTAGGAAATCTTCCGCACGAACCGGTAGGACTTCTTCCGCGGACGGCTCAGGATGGTATAGGCATTCTTCCCGAAATCCCTGAGGATCAGGTTTCCTTTGCCGATGCTGGTTCCCAGCATCACCTGCAGGGCGTCGACCGCGCAGGAATCGTTTTCGCTGATGGCAACAATTTCTTCGTCTGCGGACCGTTCAAGGTCCATCCGTTTCATCGCCTCTTTCGCGACCAGGTAGCCATAGACCAGACCGGGGCAGAGGTGCCCGTGAAAGGCGACACATCCGGCCAGATCCTCCGGGATCTCGCACATCCTGTTCATGGTCGATATAAACCCCTTTCGTTAACTGCCGGCGGATTTTTTGATCGCTCAGGAGAACCTTCTTCCGCTCGGCTTCCTCCGCCTCAAAATTACCATGATTCGGGTCAGAAATCTATCGCAGCAGAATCGGCGGCAAGGCCAAATCATCTGAGAGCATAATGCATTGAATTTATACCATAAAAATCGCAATGCGCTTTATTGTGTAAGCGGTTGATAATAATGATAAATTGGCCGACTTTGACGTGAACTTGGAATCGGCGGAATAAAATCTCCTTGCCGCCTATTCCGGGGCGGCCGTTCGGGGGGGCGCTTTTTTCGCTGATCCTGGAGCCGCCGCATTTGCCGTTGACAGGATGCCGGGAGAGAGGTATTGCAAATGCTGCCGGACCATCGGGGGCGGAATCTCTTCCCTGCCGGCATCCTCCTGCTGTTCAGGCCGGAGCCGCAGCCATCAAAAACGGGATTGTTCCTTAAAAATAATCTGTATCGACCGGAAGAATCGGAGCGAAAGGAGAGGGGCATCATGTTGTTGAATTTAACGGACGCGCAAAGAAACCAGGTCAAGATCACTTATAATTCCAACACGAACTGCTTTGAGGTCCATATCGGGAGAACGGATCCCGTCGTTCGGGAGTACCCCTCTGTAAAGGTCATGCTGGCGGAGTTCCAGGAGAATGGAATCGGCTCCGCCGATTTCGATGATGAGGCCCATCGGATGTTTAAGCAGGGAATGGAGGACAATCCTTATATCGCGGTCTGATCTCCCCCGCCGCACTGCCGAACGAGGAAAGTTTCCGGCTGCCTTTACCTGGAATACTTGTCCGGCTTGCCGATAAACCGGTAGATGACCGCGCCCAGAAGCGCGCCGCCGATCGGCGCTACCCAGAAGACCCACAGTTGCATCAGAGCCCAGCCCCCGACATAAACGGCGACTCCGGTGCTGCGGGCCGGATTGACGGAGGTGTTGGTCACCGGGATGCTGATCAGGTGAATCAGCGTAAGCCCCAGACCGATGGCGATGGGCGCGAATCCCTGGGGCGCCCGTTTGTCCGTTGCGCCCAGGATGATGATCAAAAACATCATGGTCATGACCACTTCCGTGATCAGGGCCGAAGAGAGGGCGTATCTACCCGGGGAATGTTCGCCGTAGCCGTTGGAGGCAAATCCGGCGTAGACATTGAAGTCGGCCTTGCCGCTGGCGATGAGATAGAGGACCCCACCGGCAACCACGGCGCCCAGAACCTGTGAGACAATGTAAGGCAGGAGCCGGTCCGCGGGGAATCGTCCGCCCGCCCACAGTCCGATGGAAACAGCCGGATTCAGGTGGCAGCCGGAGATATGTCCGATGGCGAAGGCCATGGTCATCACGGTCAACCCGAAGGCCAGGGCGACCCCCAGCAAACCGATGCCCAGGTGAGGAAAGGCGGCGGCCAGCACCGCACTGCCGCATCCACCGAGTACCAGCCAGAACGTCCCGATAAATTCCGCACCATACTGCTTCATCTGCATTTCCTTTCGCTCCCTTTCATCTTCAACCGGCGGTTGTTCGCCGCTTCAACGGAAATCCGAAGCCCGACCCGCTCCTTTACCCGGCGATATCGATTCCTGAAGCGGGACGACCCCGATTCTGCCCTATTTTTTATCCGCAGGGCATCATACACCTCCCGCCTGATTTCATCCAATCTTTTCGCCCCTGCTTTGGGCTGAACCTTCCGCAAAGTGATGCCCAACGCCGCCGGAAGGGACGCTTTTCAGGGCCAGAAACTTCATCAGCAGGAATTGAATTGACTAAACGGCCTTTTTGAGGTAGCGAGGTGGCTGGCGTAAGAAAATAAGGAGGCTGTTGTCATGCTGAGAGGTCTTTTTCAGCCGATGCATCTGGTTGTCATCCTGGTGATCGCTTTGATCTTCTTTGGACCGGGAAAACTGGGCGACCTGGGGAGTTCCCTCGGGAAGGCGCTCAAGGGATTCAAGAAATCCATGGATGAGCCGGAAGAAAAATCCGTAGAAACGAAAGAGTAACAGCAGAAAACTTGAAGGTCGGAAGAAATAAAATCCCCAGTTTGACAAATAAGGCAAGTTGCCTGTTTCTTTTCAAACTTCTCCTGTTCCTGGCCCTGATTCTCGGCGGAGCCTACTTCTTTTTCTCCAATCACCTTTACCTCTACTTCCTCAATCGGGAAAAGGCGATTGCCCTGGTCAATTCCTACCATCCTTACGATGCCGTTGTCTTCATCGCCCTCCAGATTCTGCAGGTGGTGGCCGCTCCCGTCCCGGGAGAAGCGACGGGAATCATCGGCGGTTTCCTCTATGGACCTGTTCTGGGAACGGTCTATTCGACGATCGGCCTCACTGCGGGGTCCTGGCTCACCTTCGCCCTGGCCAGAACCTTCGGCCTGCCCCTGGTGGAGAAGACCGTCAAACCGGACCTCCTCGAAAAATACCACTATCTCATGGAAAACCAGGGGATTCTCATTGCCCTGGCCCTCTTCCTGATCCCCGGCTTTCCCAAGGATTATCTCTGTTATATTCTTGGACTCAGCCACATCCGGACCGGTACGTTTCTCCTGATTTCAACCATCGGAAGACTGTTCGGAACCTTCCTGCTCACGGTCAGCGGCAGTTTTGCGCGGAACGACCAGTACGGGGCGCTGATCGCGGTCGGAGTCGTCAGCGGCATCCTCGCCCTGGCAGGCTACCGGTATCGGGACCGGCTGGTGGAACTGCTGAAGAAAAGGAAGTAACGACCGGCGGGACTTCTTCTTCCCCGGTCAAGGCTTGGCAAAAGGCGGGATATCGGGCGACCGGTCGGTGAAGGCGGCGCCCCTTCTCATTCAACGGTGTTGACGCGGCCCCGGATCGTCCGCTCGCCGGCGCCGAACCCGCATACCCGATGACGACGTCCTCCGGCTACCAGCTCCCCGAGGCGCCGCCTCCTCCGGAGGAGCCGCCGCCGCCCGAAAAGCCCGATCCTCCAGAGCTCCATGAACCGCCGGCACCGCCGGACGTCACCGTAAAGCCGCCGATGTCGGCCTGCCCCTTGGTCTGCAGATCCGTGACCGCTTTCTGGTACCAGCTGGTTTTCTTCAGGAGCAGCTTGACAACCGGATAGGCGACGAGATAGGTGATCAGCAGAGAGAGGGTGCCGTTCGTCCCGATGACGACGATGGGAAACGTCGCCCAGAAGGGAATCAGGAAGAAATAGAGGAACCAGCCGACGCCGGGCGTCAGAACGCCGATGAACGTGAAAAGGCCGATGATCCCGAAGATGAAGGCGCCGATGAGAATCCGCTCCGTCAGGGGAAGGTCCGGCATTTCCAGCTCGGAGACGGAGCTGCCTGCTTTGCCGCCGGTTACGGCCTTATCCTCCGGCGGCCTGCCTCCTTCCAGAACGGCAAGGATGGCGGTCACGCCTTCCTCCACCCCCTTGTTGTAGTCGTTTTTTTTGAAATGGGGGGTGATGACATTGCGGATGATGCTTCCCGCCGTACCGTCCGTCAACGTTCCTTCCAGGCCGTAGCCCACCTCGATGCGCATCCGCCGGTCGTTGGGCGCCACGATCAGCAGAATGCCGTTGTCTTTGCCCTTCTGTCCGAGTTTCCAGTCATTGAACACGGCAACGGCGTATTCCTCGATGCCTTCCCCTTCGAGATTGGGAACGGTCAGCACGGCGACCTGGTTGGTGGTCTTTTCCTCATGGGCCTTGAGGCGCTCCGTCAGGGCCCGGCACGTTTCGGGGGAGAGGATCTGCGCGTTGTCCGTCACGCGTCCGGTAAGGTACGGCGCCTCCACGGCAGCGGCGCAAAGGGCGGAGAGGAGAAAGAGAACAAGAAGGGAGGCAAGGCGGATCGTTTTCATTCCCCCTGCTCCTCGATGATGGCATTGGAAAGGCCGCGGCCGGGGGACGGCGGCGTGCCCTCCGCACGGATCAGCTCCTCCAGCCTGTCCAGCGCCGCTTCGAGGGCCAGGGCGAGCCGGCCTGTCCTCAGGAAGGGGCGCAGCCCTTCGATTATCCCCTTCGTGGCTTCGGCGTGGAGTCGGTCGGCCAGGCCGATATCGGGAAGGACGACGATCCGGCGCTCGAAGAGGCTGACGAGCAGCAGGACCGCCCTCCGATCCGGGGTGGCAAAGAGCTGCCGGGACAGGAAGAGGGATTGGGCATACTGCCTCGTTTCCGCTTCGGCGCGGTGCAGGGAAAGAAAAAAACGGGCAATGGCCGGGACAAAGACGCACAGCAGCGCCATCCCGGCGCCCGCCGCAAGGATCAGGACGAGGGTCAGAAGCGCTGCGCCGGCCGCGGAGAACGGCGGCCGCAGGAGGGCGGCGAGGAAAGCAGCAAGGCCGGCCAGGGAGGAACCCAGGGCGAAGGCTTTCCAGGGAAGGTCCGGGTAGGCGTCACTCCGCCCGATAACGGCCAGGACAATCTGGGCGGAGGTGCGCTTCTCCGCCTCGGCGATGAGCCGGTCCAGCGCTTTTTTCTCTTCATCACTCAAGGCAGATTTCATGGCACTCCCGCGTCGGCTTGAAAAAGGGAAAAATCCTGCGGAAGAAATTACCGGAATCCCTTCCCCCCTGTCAATCAAATATGAAAAACACGGAGTTTTCGCGGAGAGCTGATGAAGACTCAAGCGCTCTTTTCCGAAGTTTGCCTGTCGCCCCAGTGGAGAGCGGACCGCTGTGGGAACGTCCGCCGCGAGAGCCGCTTTCCTCTCTCTCTCTCGGGACCCCGCCCTCGATTGCGATCGGTCCGAGCCGGAAGGGCAGGTTCAAGCCATTCGCTCGCATATCGCATTGAATTGGCTGCATAAAAAGATAAGTACTCTCTTGAATCCAAGTGCCCGATAATAGATATTAATTGTCCGACTTTGACGGGGTCCTGTCCGGAAGGGGTTGTTCCTTGACACCCCCATCCGCCTTCCCTATACTGGATTCAACCGTCATCCGTAAGCTTCCCCTGGGCATTGGCGCCGCGAAAGGCGGGATCGGGAACCGATTCCTGCTTTCCTGAGGGCGGACATCCGAGGACCCGGGCATCTTACCCACAAAAGGAGTCACTGCGTGAAGTTCAGCCCGGCCGTACTGACCACTTATTTTCAGGGGGAGAGCGCCAAGAGCAATATCCGGCTCCTGCTCCGGTTTCTTTTCCTCCTGGTCGCCCTGGTCGCTTTTTACAGTGTCGCCTTCCATTTCCTCATGGCCTATGAGGGGCGGGAATATTCCTGGATTACGGGCTTTTACTGGACGCTCACGGTGATGACGACCCTGGGGTTCGGCGACATTACCTTTCACTCCGATCTGGGGCGCTCCTTTTCCATCCTGGTTCTGCTGTCGGGTGTTTTCCTGTTTCTCACCCTGCTGCCCTTCGTTTTCATCAAGTTTTTTTATGCCCCCTGGATTGAGGCAGAGGCAAGGAACCGAGCGCCGAACGCACTGCCGCCGGAAACGAAAAATCACGTGATCCTGACCAATTACGATCCGGTGACGGTGGCCCTGATTGAAAAGCTGAAGGTTCATCGACAGGGGTATGTCCTCCTGGAAGAAGACTTCCGCCGTGCGCTTGAGCTCTATGACGCGGGATTCCGGGTCGCCGTGGGGAACATCGATGATCCCGAGACCTATCGGAAGATGAGGGTTGACCGGGCGGCCCTTGTGGTTGCCACGAATCGGGACGAAATCAACACGAATATCGCCTTCACCGTCCGCGAACTGAGCGAAGGGGTTCCCATTGTCACGACGGCCGATTCCCCCTATTCCGAAGACATCCTGACGATGGCCGGAAGTTCGAAGATCCTTCAGCTTCATGACATGCTGGGAAGCTCCCTGGCGGCGTGGACGATCGGCGGCGAATGCCGGGCCAATGTGATCAGCCGGATCAACGAGCTGGTGATTGCGGAATTTCCCGCCCGGGAGACGCCCCTGGTGGGGAAAACCCTGGCGGAAAGCTCCCTGCGGGAGAATTTCGGGGTGATGGTGGTGGGAATCTGGGAACGGGGAAATTTTGCCATCCCCCATGCCGGAAGCCGGATCACCGCCAACAGTGTGCTGGTGCTGGCGGGTTCCGAGGAAAACCTCGCCGCCTATGACGAAGTTTACTCCTTTTACCACATCTGCCATCTCTCCCCGAACCCGGCCCTCATCGTCGGCGGGGGGCGAGTGGGGCAGACCATCGCCGAGCGGTTCCGGGAGCGGGAGATGCCCTACCTCATCATCGAAAAGAATCCCCGCAGGCTTCAGGAGGAGGAAAAGAATTATGTCGTGGGGGATGCCGCGGATATCCGGACCCTGAAGAAGGCTTGGATCGAGGAAGCCTCCGCGGCCCTGATCACGACCCACGACGATGCCACCAACATCTATCTGACCAAATATATGAGGAGCCTGAGGCCGGACATGCAGCTGCTCAGCCGGGCCAATCTGGACCGCAACGTATCGACGCTCCACCGCGCCGGGGCCGACTTCGTCATGTCCTATTCCTCCCTGGGGGCCAATGCCATTTTCAATTTCCTCAACAATGAGGAAACCCTGATGCTGGCTGAAGGGCTGGACATCTTCCGGCTGAAGGTTCCGGAACAACTGGCGGGAAAAAGCCTTGCCCAGTCGGGAATCCGGGAGCGGACCTCCTGTTCTGTCGTCGCCATCAAGGCGGAGGGGGCGGTTACGATCAATCCCGATCCCCATCTGCCGCTCTGCCGGAATGCGGAATTGATTCTCATCGGAAATTACGAGGGGGAGAAGAAATTTCTGATGCTCAATGAGCCTTGAGGATAGGGCACGCAATAAAAAATTTTCCCGGCGCCGAGACCTTCCGCCGGCCCTGTCCGAGCAGACGTCTTCCGGCGCCGGAGATCGCCGATGGGACAAGGCGCC
Source organism: uncultured Syntrophus sp. (assembly GCA_964555065.1). Lineage (GTDB taxonomy): Bacteria > Desulfobacterota > Syntrophia > Syntrophales > Syntrophaceae > Syntrophus. The sequence continues at coordinate 46,154 of CAZKRB010000003.1, read as the reverse complement.
GGATGCCAAATCTTTTGATGGTGGCGACAGGGCCGGCGGATTTCTCCGCCAGGGGAAAGCCGGCTGCGGGTATGGCGGCGGGGGATCGGCATTCTTGAAAGAGGAAGGTGCGAAATGAGCGAGGAAAAGCAGCGGGTGCTCATCATGGGGGCTGCGGGGAGGGACTTCCACAATTTCAACATGGTCTATCGGGACAGGGCGGATTATGAAGTGATTGCCTTCACCGCCGCCCAGATCCCCAGCATCGGCGGCAGGCTCTATCCCCCGGAGCTGGCCGGTCCCCTCTATCCGGAGGGCATTCCCATCCGGCCGGAAGAGGAACTGGCGGACCTGGTCCGGGAGCGGCGCGTCGACCAGGTCGTATTTGCCTACAGCGACGTCTCCCACGAGTATGTCATGCACAAGGCGTCGCAGTGTCTTGCCCTGGGCGCGGATTTCATTCTCCTGGGACCGGGGAGGACGATGCTGACTTCCTCCCGGCCCGTGATTTCCGTCTGCGCCGTCCGGACCGGGGCAGGCAAGAGCGGGGTGACGCGCTATCTCGCCGGTATCCTCAAAGGGCTGGGAAAAAGACCGGTGGTTCTGCGCCATCCCATGCCCTACCTCGACCTCAAAAAGGGGAGACTGCAGAGGTTCGCCAGCATGGCGGACGCCCGGGCCTGCGATTGCACCATCGAGGAACTGGAGGAGTTTGAACCGCTGGTCAATGCCGGGATCGTGGTCTACGAGGGCGTGGACTACGCCGAGGTGGTCCGGGAGGCCGAAGCAGAAGCGGACATCCTCCTCTGGGACGGCGGCAACAACGACCTGCCGTTTTTGCGGCCGGATCTCGAAATCGTGGTTCTCGATCCCCATCGGGCCGGCCACGAGCTTACCTACTACCCGGGAGAGGCCAATTTGAAGAGGGCGGAGATCGCCGTCATCAACAAAGTGGACACTGCGGCGCCGGAGGCGGTGCAGAGGGTCGAGGAAAGCATCCGCCGAGCCAATCCCCGGGCGCGCATCATTCCGACGGCCTCCCCGATCACTCTGGACGATCCGGAACGCATCCGCGGCAAGCGGGTGCTGGTCGTGGAGGACGGTCCGACCCTTACCCATGGGGGAATGTCCTACGGCGCCGGAGTGCTCGCCGCCCGGAAGGCCGGAGTGGCGGAATTTGCCGACCCGCGGCCTTATGCCCGGGGCTCTCTCCGGGATACCTTCCGGGATTATCCCCACCTCGGAAAAGTCCTGCCGGCCATGGGCTACTCGGAACGGCAGATGGCGGAATTGAAGGAGACCATCGAGGCGACGCCCTGCGACGCCGTGGTGATCGGGACGCCGGCTGACCTGGCGCGGCTCCTCGCCCTGCGGAAGCCGGCAGTCCGGGCCGCTTACGCCATCGAGGAATCGGGGGAAAAGCTGCTGAAGCGAGCCCTGGAGGAGTTTGTCAGCCGTGGAAAATAGCATCACCATCGTTTCCCTGGGCGGCAATGCCATCCTGAGGCGGGGCGAGCGGGGGACCATCGAGGAGCAGTTCCGCAATGCCGACGCCTGCATGGCCGAGGTGGCCGGGATGCTCTCTTCGGGGCGCAAGGTGGTCATCACCCATGGGAACGGCCCGATCGTGGGCAACATCGTCATCCAAGGCGAGTGCGCCCGGAACACCATCCCCCCCATGCCCCTTTATTATTCCGATGCGGACTCCGAAGGGGGTATCGGCTTCATGATCCAGCAGACCCTGTACAACCGCCTCATGAGCATCCGCGAGGTCAAGGACGTGGTGACGATCATCACCCAGGTGGTGGTCGATGGGGCGGACCCAGCCTTTTCGCAGCCGACCAAGCCCATCGGCCCCTATTACGGGGAAGAGGAGGCCAAGGCCCTGAGCCGGGAGAAGGGCTGGGTGCTGGTCAGGCAAGCCGGCGGTTACCGGCGGGCGGTGCCCTCGCCGAAGCCGAAACGGATCATCGAGAAGGGGGGCATCAAGAGGCTGGCCCTGGAGGATGTCGTGGTGATCGCCGCCGGCGGGGGAGGCGTACCGGTCGTGGAGGATCCCGGAGGGATGCTCCGGGGCATCGACGCCGTCATCGACAAGGACCTGACGACGAGCGTCCTGGGCACGGAAATCGGAGCGGAGAGCATCATCATTTTGACGGATGTGGAGCGGGTGTACCTGAACTTCGGCCAGGCGAGGCAGGAGGGGCTGGATTGCGTCCCTCTGCGGGAGATCAGGAGATTTTATGCGGAGGGCCATTTTCCCCCGGGAAGCATGGGACCCAAGATCGAGGCGACGATCCGATTTCTCGAAGCCGGAGGGAAGCGGGTTGTCATCACCCTGCCGGAACGGATGGGGGAGGCCCTGGAGGGCCGCGCGGGGACAACGATTCTGCCCTGAGTCCGCTGGGGCGAAGAGGTTTTTCGGGAGCGAAAGGGCGGGAGGAAAAAGGATCCCGCTGCCGGGGGGGTGGGGAGCCGGCAGCGGGATCGGGGGGATTCAGTCAACGGAAATTTTGAAGATCCGGTTCAGATTGGCATCGGCGATCCACATGACGCCGTCCGCCCAGGTGATCGCCGTCGGCCTGGTAAGCGCTCCAGGGAGGGACGTCTCATCAAGAACCTGCCCGTTCTCGGGATCGATCCGGATGAGCCTGGGGGTGTCACAATTCTGGCTGACGCCCGTGCAGGAATCTCTGCCGATGATCCAGAGGCGCCTGCAATCGGCTGCCACGCCGACTGGGGCTTCCACGGGAGATTTAAACGCGCTGAGGACGGAACCATCCGTAGCGGAGATTTCGTAAATCTTCCCGCTGCCCGCATCGGCAAGCCACAGATTTTTCCCGTCATAGGCCAGCCCTTGCGGAGATCTGCCGGGAGCAGGCATGATCTGCCGGATCTTTCTTTCCCCATCGTATTGAAGGATTTCTCTTTTTGCCGAGTTTAACACCCAGAGGAAACCCTTTCCGCAACACTGGCCTTCCGACGCAAGGCCGCAGATTTTCATGGGCTTCTGCGGCAGGGCGAAGGGCTCTTTCCCGAAGGTGAATTCCCCTTCGGAGCCAAAGTCCGCGTAACTGCCTTCATATCCCTCGGTGGTGATATTGGTTACGTTCAGAATGAAATTGCCTTTCCCGATAACCAGGTCCCGGCCGTTCCAGGCCAGGGCGCCGGGGGCGCTGTCGTCCGGGTAATTCAAGACCAGATCGGGATTTCGAAACTGCTGTGAGCACCCCGGGATCATCAAGAAGGACAATCCCAGAAGAATGGGGGCAACCATCGATTTCCGCAACAGGTTTACCAGAAGATTCACAATAGAACTCCTTTCCTAAGAGCGTGATCATTTTAATGGGAACGTTCCTCTGTCCGAAGGATCGAACGAACTCTTCGCAATCTTACTGCAATAATCATGCAGGAAGATCTCCGACTCGTTTCCCCTCCTTGCAGCAAGGACGCAGTCGCCCCGTAAAAAGGGCGATCAAAGGGGCTCGTCGGGAGAGACAACCCGGCGAGGATGGTGGCGGAGGATCAGAAATGTCAAAAAATAGGCAAGATTTTAAACCATTATTGCCCCGCTTTGATTCGCTACCTGATGATGTCTCTGCAAATTCGGCCATGGCGCCAATCGCAGGGTAAAGGAATTTGTCCCAGGATGTGGCAGCGTCCGAGTTGAGCCGGCGTTAGGTCGGTTCACCACCAAATCTCCCTTGACAGGGAGAATTTCATTGACATAGACTTCTGCTTCCTAAAGGCAAAGTCTTTTCAATTCCATGTCGTTCCCTTTATGCCGTGTCAGGCTGTTTTTAACCGGCCTGTGACGCACTCAATCCACATATTATGCATATTGCTGTTTTTATCTATGGCATGACAGGCGGTGGGGCTCAGAGAAGAATCCTGACCCTTATCCAGGAGTTCGTGAACAGGGGACATAGAGTCGATCTGGTTGTTCTCAAGATGAAAGGCGCTTTGTCTGCGGAAATCCCGCCACCGGTGCGCTGTTTTCTCCCGAAATCGTTCTGGGTCGGATTGCTCCCCCGTAAAGGCTTGCGGAAGCTGAGATTATTCTGCAGTCGAAAGGCCCTTGCGGATTATCTGCTTCAGCAAAGGCCTGACGTGCTTCTCTCCGCGGCGAGTCATGCCAGTCTGACCGCCCTGGCTGCCCGACGACTTTCCGGCGCCGGGACCCCTGTTGTCCTGCGCTTGAGTACTCACCTGACGGCTTCCCATGCGGGAGCCCTGAACCTGTACCTCCGAATGCGCTATCGGTCGGCATGCCGATGGTACTCGGAGGCAGACGCGGCGATTGCCGTTTCGAGGGAGATAGCCGAGGATATTGCCGCGAATACCGACCTTGCACCTGAACGCATCAAGACCATCTATAATCCGACCTTCACCGGGGATCTCATCGACAAATCATCCCTTCCCCTCGATCACCCCTGGTTTGAGGAGGGCAGTCCGCCGGTCATCCTGGGGGTGGGGAGATTGGCGGCGCGGAAGGACTTTCCCACATTGATCAAGGCCTTTGCCGCGCTTCGCCGTCAGCGCCCGGCGCGCCTGGTCATCCTTGGCGAGGGTGGGATGCGGAAAGAACTTACCGCACTGGTTCATTCTCTGGACATTGCATCCGATGTCGATCTGCCCGGTTACGTCAGCAACCCCCCGGCATGGATGTCACGGGCCTCGGTCTTTGTTCTTTCGTCGACAAGCGAAGGCCTGCCGGGGGTCCTGATCGAGGCCATGGCTGCCGGTTGTCCCGTCGTCAGCACCGCTTGTCCCAGTGGGCCGGCTGAAATCCTGGACAACGGCAGATACGGCAGGTTGGTCCCGGTCGGTGACCCTGATGCGCTTGTCCTGGCCATTGCAGCGTCTCTCGATTCTTTCCATGATCCGGAAAGATTGAAAATGAGGGCTTCCTATTTTTCCGTCGATAAGGCCGTGGACGATTATCTGGAAGTGTTTGGGCGGGTGATCGAAGAGCGCCGGAAGAGAAAATCAAGAATGCCATGAACCTTCGAAATCGAACCTCCACGACTCAGGGTATGCCATCGGGAGGATCCCTTGAAATCGTCAAAGTCGAGGACCGCAGGAACCGTGAAGCCTTTATCCGCCTGCCCTTTTCGTTGTATAGAGAGGATCCGGCGTGGGCGCCCCCGCTGCTCTTTGAGCAGCGAATGAATCTTTCTGCCGGCAATCCCTATTTTAAACATGCCGGCGCTTCCTTCTGGATCGCCTGCCGAAAGGGCGTGCCCGTGGGACGGATCAGCGCGCAGATCGATCGGCTTTACCTGGAACGCCACCGGAACGAAACCGGTTTCTGGGGAATGCTGGAGAGCGAGGATAAACTGGAAACTTTTCAAGCACTTCTGGCCACGGCGGAAAACTGGCTGCGCAGCCAGGGAGTGAGAAGGGCCCAGGGACCCTTTAATCTGTCCATAAATCAGGAATGCGGTCTGCTGGTATCGGGCTTTGATTCGCCACCCTCCGTGATGATGGGGCATGCCCGCCCCTATTACGGCCGGCGCATTGAGCAGTGCGGGTATCTCAAGGAGAAAGATCTCCTCGCCTATGTCATCGGGGTGGACTTTGAAGCTTCAAGGACCATGCGAACCGTCATCGCCAGGACTCAGAACCGCATGGGGACAAGAACCCTCCGTAAAAAGCATCTCCAGGAAGACTTGAACATCATGCGCACCCTCTTCAATGACGCTTGGTCAAACAATTGGGGCTTTGTCCCTTTTACACGGGAGGAATTTGATCTTCTCGGCAAATACCTGAAATTTCTGGTCCGGGAGGATTTCATCCAGATCGCCGAGGTGGATGGAGTCCCGGCGGCATTCATGGTGGCGCTCCCCAACCTGAATGAGGCCATCAGACACTGTAGGGGGCGAATTTGGCCTTTGGGCTGGCTGACGCTCCTGTGGCATGCCATTCTAAACCATCCAGTATCGGCAAGAGTTCCCCTGATGGGGGTTCGCCGCTGCGATCAGAACAGCATCCTGGGTGCCGGGCTCGCATACCGGCTGATTGGCGAATTGAGGAATGTGGGTGTCCGCTACGGCACCAGGGAGATCGAGCTTTCCTGGATTTTGGAGGACAATTTGGGAATGCGGGAGATTATCGAGGACCTCGGCGGCAGGATATACAAGACTTATCGTATTTACGGTAAAAAATTGTAAGATGCCGGATCAATTGAGAAACTACTCATCACCGCGCTTTACGGCAATCGTGCTGGCCGCAGACCGGGAGGCGGCCAATGAGGTCGCTCAGGAAGCGGGGGTTCGCTGTAAAGCTCTGGCGCCCGTGGACGGAATCCCGATGGTTTTCCGGGTTCTTGAAGCCCTGCGCTCCTCCGGATCCATCGGAGAACGGATTCTCTGCGGCCCGCCCGGGACCGTCATGGCGAAGGAGCCCGAACTGCGGGATTCTCTTGCCGCCGGTGGTGTCCGTTGGTTTGAAAATCAGGCGACTCCAAGCTCAAGCGCCTATGCCATTCTGCAGCAGCTTCCGGAATCAATGCCCGTCCTCTTGACAACCAGCGATCATGCCCTTCTGAGCCCCCGGATCGTTGATTTCTTCTGTTCTCAGGCGCTGGCCTCGGCATGCGATGTCGTTGCCGCTGTCGCCCGGCAGGAAGAAGTCGCCGCCGCTTATCCGGAAACGCATCGAACCTCCTATCGCTTCAGGGAGGGGGGCTACTGCTCGTGCAACCTTTTTGCCTTTCTGACTCCCCGGGCACGCGCTGCGGCCTTGTTCTGGAGACAGGTGGAAAATCAGCGCAAGAGTCCCCTGCGCATTGTCCGGGCTTTCGGCCTGCTGGCGGTCATTCGCTATCTGTCGGGGGGGATGACGCTCGGCGGCGCGATGGAGCAGGTATCAGAGCGCCTGGGGTTCAAGGCGGGAGCCATTGTGCTGCCCTATCCGGAAGCGGCCATCGACGTGGATTCCGTCCGGGATTGGCATTTTGTCCGGCGGATTGCCGGGAGAAAGGACGTGTAAGAGCTCGTTGAAGGACCCTGAATTTCAGGAACGCTGCATCTCGCTCAGGTCAAGAACCAGTTCCCCCCAGAGAGAATTTTTTCCACTCACCCGGATCGGCAGATGTGTTGAAGGATCCAGGTAGATGCGGATGTCCTTTTCAAGACCAAGGAGAGAAAAGGTCTCCGGCTCCGTCCCTTTAGAGGCTGAAGATTCTGCCGTCACGGAATAAATGATCGGGTAAATCGTTTTGCTGATCCCCACGGTACCCGCTGAAGAAGAGGTCTTGAATGAGACGCTCAGGGGCGAGGATTTTTCCCGTCGACAGGTCAGCCGGTGCAGCTGTTCTTTGCCGAAGACGGAAATTTCAAAGGCGGAGTTCAAATTCCGGGGTTCCAGAGCGGAAAGAAGATAAAGCAGATACGTTGGGTCGGATACAGGCCGAGAAGGAACGGTGCTCCGGGGATAAGGATAGAAGGATTCCCTGGTCCCGGTCCACTTCATGGGAGACTGATTGCGCTCATCCCGGCCGGCAGGTTGAATCTTCTGTCTTCGTACCCCCTGTTCTGTCCAGGAGTATATCTTAACCCAGGGGGCCCCGCCCATTCGCCGGCGGATACGCCGGTAGGCCCGGCCATCGGCGGCGTTGAACCAGATCATTTCTGAATATTCTTCATTGAGAAAGGACCGCCCCTGAGCCCGCAGATCCGCGGTCATCAGCTTCATTCTTCTGAACGTTGCCGCGGACCCCGTAAGGCCGGCCCCCATACGGGTCAGAAGACCATCGGACAGCGGCGCCGGAGATTGGATTTTAATCTGCACGGTCAATTTTGACAGCAACTTGGAGGCGTTGAAGGTCAGGCTCGTCCAACCGACGCCTTCTGGTGAGGAAGCCAGGCCAGGGCTCGCTGTCCCTGTGGTGGCCGTTAGACCCACACCGGCCAGGAAGAAGAGAAAGAAGGAAAGGGCTCTATATTTTTTGTAGAAAGCCATAATGCTTACCCCTGCGATACCAATAAAGCCCGCTGCGGCAGATCGGCATTCCTGCCGACCACGGCCCTATCGAAATCCCCCGCGGCGATACAACTGCCAGACCATCACCCAGACTCCGCTGAGGGGATGCCTTCTCAGCGGGGAATCCTGCGGGATCCCAACGCCGGAGTGCCGCTCGATCTTCCACAGGATGTAATCCATCCCTCCTTGAAAGGTGAAAAGGGCCTTGACAAGGCGCAGCACCGACAGGCCTTTTCCCTGCACCCGGCGGATCCGCCAGGCCAGGCGACTGAGAAAGCGTCTGCCGGCCGGAATATTCGACCGGTAGCGGCGAGGATCACTTCCCGCAATTTCTCTCACCTCGAAGGGAACCGCGGAAATGGCCCTTGGAGTGATGGATTCATAATATTCCCGGGCTTCCTCGAAGAGCCGGAGCGGCTGGTCCTTTTTTTCCGGCCTGAGTTCCGACCGGTAACTGAGGGAAAGCCCCTGGCGCCACAAGTCCCGAGCGCTGAACAGGGGGGATATCCCGGGGAGGACCGAACTGAAAAAGGTGACGACGGCCTGGGCGAGTGCATCATGGATCTGTTGCGCGGTCTGTTCCGACCGGGAGTATACGAGACGCACCGGCTGGGCAAACCGGGCCCACAGGGTGGGATGAAACCAGGCAGGCGACGTGCCGCGCTGAAAATCTGCCAGGGAGAGCACGGCATACTTGGCGCGTATTTTCCCCCCGCCGTCAGGCACTTCCAGATAAAACACATTGGGCGGCAGCAGCCGGTTCAAGAGGGAAAAAAAGGCATTGCCGTAGGCTGACCGGTAGGTATCCACAAGGACATACAGGTCGACGATCCCTTCTTTCTCCTGTCCGGCCCGCAGGCATGACCCATAGAAGAGGATGGCCTGGACCGCGTCTCCATGCCGTTTTCGGATAGCCGCCACCAGCGGGTTCAACCCCGTCGGGGTGTCTTTGGAGGATTCCTGCTGGACCAGGAGCAGGAGTTCGTCGCGGTATGAGGCGGTCATACGCTCAGGTATTCCACTTCCCCCGCGCTGCTGAGCAGAAGGGCGCCGCGGTGGGGATCACTTTCGTACAGCTGACCATCCAGGGTAAAGCCCTGGGGAAGGGAGAGTCGAAGGTCCCGCAGGTTGTGGCTGAGGTACCCGTTCCGGGGGTGGGTCCAGCGGTTCTGCCGGCCCCGAATCAGCGAGGGGGCCGCCCGCAGAAGATGGACGGCATCGGAGCGGATTGCCGTAAAGTGCAGGGGGCCGTCTTCGATACCCCAATAGGCGCGAATTCCCAGGAAAAGACGATTGAGCGAAGTGACAAAGAGGAGCAGGGCTTCAAGGTTCTGAATGGCGCCCCCATCCAGGCTCACGCCGAGAAGAGCCGGAGGGACGGTTCGCCGGTCGCCCCTTACCGCGGCCAGCAGAAACCGCGCCAGGGTCAATCCGGCGGCAAGTTCACCGCCTATTCCTTTCCCGTATACCCGGGCATGACAGAATTTAATGCCCTGATAAATCCCGCCGGTCCCGAAAAACATGCCGTACAGGGGATCTCCGCCCTTCTCCCATTCCAGCTGCAGGACCGGCCGTTTTACCAGCGTGGCGGCGCCGCGCCCGGAGCGGGTCCAGTCCAGCAGACGGGAAAGGCCCTGCAACCGTGAGCCCGGCAAACCCACATCCCTGGCAAGCATGCTCGTCGTACCTGCCCGGAGAAGCGCCAGGATCGGCATTCGCTCCGGCCATTTGGTGGTAAAAAGCGCCGTGAGCGTGGCGGAAATCGTTCCGTCACCCCCATTGACTCCCACAAGATCCACTCCCCGGGCGGCAAAGTCGCGTACTGCCGCTTCAACCTGGAGGGGCTCAACGGCCTGGCGATGCAGAACCCGGCTGTCGTCTGCAAGCATCTTCTCTACCGCTTCCAATCCTTTTCGGTTTCCGCCACTGAGAGGATTGCTGAGCACGCCGATCCGGAGTTTCCTCGGATCGGCAAGCCCTGGAGGACAGCCGGCGACCCAATGAACTGAAGGCATGGCGGTTCCATCATTGAAGGCGTTGGTCCTGTCCGTCACGCACTGCGCCCGAACTTTGTAAAAATCCGGGCCGCAAGGGATTCCCTGCCAATGCCTTCGGCAACGTCGGCGAACCAGGACCGCAGCGGACCGTGGGTGAGGAGCGCATACTTACCCATTCCCATGCGCAATAAGAGAAAGAGGCTGGACAATACCGTCCAGCAGGCCACGGCCAGCAGGCCAAGATCGGGCCGTCCCAGCATAGCGCCGGCCGTCAGCAGGAGCAGGTTGGGGTTTCTTCTGCCTGTAATCAGCCTGAAATAGGAATCAACGGGACGCCAGCAGAAGATCCCGAAGGATCCCAGCCTCACCTTGAACAGACCCTCGACGAGCCGTCCCGCCACATAGCCGATCAGGATGCCCCAGATGGCCGGCATCAACCACTGGTCGCTCGCCGGATAGGATATCCCCAGGCCGATTCCCCAGAGGATATACCAGAGGGGCGGATGGATCAGATCGATCAGATGATCGAAATAATGGCCAAACCGGCTGGAGGTTACCGTCACCCGTGCCAGTTTTCCATCCACGGTGTCCAGGAACGTCATGAGCCAGCCGGCGATCAGGCCCCAGCCATACTGTCCGCGATAGAACATGAGCCCGGCGATGATGACCAGGATAAGACCGGTCAGGGTGACATGGTTGGGGCGGATTCCGAAACGGGCGCATAGTCGGACCACCCACAGGGCCGGCACCGGCCAGACCCATTTGGTGATCAGATCGGTAACGCCCTTGTAGGACCAGTCGTAAAGCCACTGCTCCAGTTCCCGGGCATTCCCTTCGGTAATGGCCAGCACAAAGGGGGGAGAGGATTTGCGAAGGCTTTTTTGAAAGGAGAGGGGTAAGGTTTCCAGTGTTTGCGTTTTCATCCCGGGCAGCGATTCGTTACCGGAGCTGCCCATCAGCTCCAGGGTTTGATGGGCAAGGGCGGCGCTGACATGGGCTGCAACAGCGATTTTTTGCCCTTCTGCTTCAATCTGCAGGATCACGTCCCCTGTCGTGGTCAGATACTGGATCAGGCGGTCGTCAAAAAGGTACCCCCCATGGAAAATCAGGATGGAATCATTCCTTTCGAGAACGCTCAGGTCCTTGATCCTGTGACTTTTGCCGGACGCTTTCAACACGCGCTCAATGCGCTGCCCTGAATTGAGTCCCCAGATTCTGACCGGACTTTCTTTATGGATGTAAGTATAAAGAGCCATTCCCAAAACTTTCCATACTTTCTATATTGGAGAGGATCGCAGTCCAAAGGGAATCCCGCTGTCCCCTCCCGTAGAGCGATCTCCGTCGGGCCGCCAATCTAGCAGAGTATTCCAGAGTATGTCAACAACCGATAAAAGGCCTTTACAAAAAGACGCTAATTTTTTATAGGCCCGGCATGACAGTGATTTCTTCCGGTGGCGGAGCTCCTCGCCGCCATGGCAACGATCCCCTGGGGGGGGGCAGGGCGGCGGAACCGTTCGTTCTTGCCCATCTCTCCGACCCGCACCTTGCGATTCTTCGCCCTGTCAGGAAACGCGATCTTCTCAACAAACGACTGCTGGGCTACCTGAAATGGCGACTGTTCAGACAGCGAGTGCACCAGGGAGAAATCCTCTCCCTCCTGCAGGAAGACCTCAAGATTGCCGGTCCGGATCATATTGCCGTGACCGGCGACCTGACGCATCTGGGTCTGCCAGGGGAATTCGAACGGGCCCGAAAGTGGCTGCAGACGCTTGGGTCGCCGGATTCGGTTACCGTTGTTCCCGGAAACCATGACACTTATGTCCGTTCAGACTGGAAGGAGACCTTTGCTCTGTGGCTGGAGTACATGGCGTCGGACGAACCCGGCTGTTCCGGCGTGCGGATAAGCGGCTTTGATGATCTGTTCCCGACCCTGCGGGTCCGGGGGCCGATCGCACTCATCGGGATCTGTTCCGCCCTTCCCAGCGCGCCGCACCTGGCCGTCGGCGCCATGGGCGAACCCCAATTGAGCAGACTGGAGACGATCCTTCAACAGACTGCGGCCCGGGGTCTGTTCCGTGTCCTGGCCATCCATCATCCGCCCCTGCCCGGTATGGAAAGCCGGCGCAGAAGCCTGACGGATGGGCGTTCACTAAGCCGGCTGGTCGAACGTTGCGGGGCTGAACTCATCCTTCACGGGCATGTCCATCAGGCTGTGCTCCGGAAGCTCGACACCCCGTCAGGCCGGACTCTGGTAGCGGGGGCGACGTCGGCTTCCTCGGCGAACCCCGCGGAGCATCGCCGTGCCTGTTACTATCTCCATACCCTCACGGTTTCGAAAAATGCCTGGGATATCCGCATTGCCCGGCGGTTCTATTGCCCGGATACCCTTCGCTTTATTCCCGGGGAAGAGCGGCATTACCGGTTACCCGCCCGGCAAACACAATCATCGCGACGCGATTTCTGAGATGGATACCGTATCAGGCAAGGGCGCGCAGGCGCCAGGCGGCAAGGGCGGATGTCAAGGCGGCGGGAATCATCGCCGTCAAAAGGGGGCTGAGATTTAACAGCAGACCCAGGTGCATGACCACCTGATCGGTAAAATAGAGCGCAAATCCAGACAGCGCAGCCAGGGTAATCCGGCGGCCGGCGCCGTTCCTGCGATCGGCACCGAAGACAAAGGTAAGTGAAAAGAGGACCATCGCCCCTGTGGTCAAGGGAATGCCGATTTTTCGCCAGAGGGTCAGCCGATATGGACTGGCATCCTGTCCGCTGTTCTGCAGGGCTTTTATATAATCCATCAAGTCGGGGGTCGACAGGCTGGAAGGGGGAGATTCCAGGACCGCGACCTGATCGAGGCTTAAGAACGAGTCCATGGCCCCCGTCGGTTTCTTCCGGATGGCAATCCCTTGGTCTGTCAACACCTTTTGTGTTATTTCATTCAAGGTCCACCGTCTGCTGTCCAGGATATTGGCGCTCCGGGCATGGGTGAAGCTCTTTAAACGGCCTTCCGGATCGAATTCGAAAATATCCACACCGGCCGTAACGCCTTGGCTGGATATTTTATGCACATGGATGTATGAATTTTGCCGGCGCGTCCAGAATCCCTGTTTGGTCAGATTGACACTCGCTCCATAGATCGCCTGCGCGCGGGATCTTCTTGCCGCCTGCTCCATCTCCGGCATGATCGTTTCGGCCATGATCCCGAAGGCAAGAACGATCAGCATAACGGCTGCGAACACGGGGGCGCAGATCCTCGGTGTCGAAATTCCCGCAGCCTGCATGGCAATCAGTTCCCCGTGGTCGGAATGCAGCCCAAGGGCGATGACGCCGCTCAACATGGCACTGACGGGCATCAGATCAATCATGCATTTCGGCAGGGTAAAAAGAACAAAGAGAGCGGCATTTCCCAGCCCATACAGACCCTTTCCGACATCATCCAGTTGCGACAAAAATTCAATGAAGCTGAAAAGCGCGGCCAGGATAGAAAGGACGAGCAAAAAACACTTTAAAAGTGTGCTTCCTATATAGAAATCCAGTCGTTTCATCCCTTATCCTGCACCGGTTTATCTGCTCCACCGCCGAAACAGCAGGGGCGGCCGCCACAAAAAGATCAGCAGCAGGGCGGCCAGAAGTACCTGAATCCACCAGAGTCCGGGGATGCTGCCCACGATTCCCTGCCCGATCCATTTCTTGGTCATTGCGTTCAGATTGTAGTACACGGCAAAAACGAGAATCCCCAGAGGCACTTTGGCGTATTTCCCCTGTCGAGGAGAGGATCGACTCAGCGGTACGCCAAGGAGGGCGAGCAGGAGCGTTGAAAGGGGAGTGGTAAGCCTCCACTGCAATTCGGCGATTTCTTCCGGATCGCGCGAGGAAAGCAACTGTTCCGATGAAACGGCTTTCACCTTCTGTTCCGAGGGCATGCTGTCTTTGGATGCCAGGGGGAGGGCTAAGGATCCGAACTGTAAAATTTCAGATTCCTTTTCGGCATCGGTAAACTCATAGGAATGGCCGTCTTTGAGGATCAGAATGGGTTGCTGGGCCGCATCCTGCGAGACCTGGCTGGCTTCCCGGGAGTAGATAATCTGCATTTTTCCGGGGCGGTTGATCTGCATGAAGACATGCCGGGCCTGCTGGGTGCGGTTATCGACCTGTTCGGCAAAAATGACGGTCCTGCCGCCCTCGATTTCGTAAAAATTGCCGCCTTTCATCCGGGTCATATCAAAATTGACTTCCGCCCGGGCCTTCATGGCAAAAAACTGATTCCAGGCCCAAGGGCGAATGTACAGGGAAAAACAGGCCACGATCAAACCCACTGTGATGGCAACAAAGACGACGGGCCTCAGGATACGGGACATGCGGATACCGCAGGCAAACAGGCCGGTCATTTCGGAATCCCTGTAAAGGCGGCCGAAGGCAATCATAACCGACAGATACAGAGTCGTCGGCAGCAGGACCTCCATGGCAATGGCGATTCGAAGCAGGATCAGAAGGATGACCATGGAACCCGGAATCTGCCCCTGAACGGAATCTTCGAGGTACCGGGTGGCGATATAGCATCCGAAAATGCCCACGAGCGAGGTGCAGATCATCACGGTGGGCCTGGCTATTTCACGGATGATGTAACGGTCGATAATCACGTGCCATCCCTTCAGAAGAGGCGGGTTGTATGGAATGCTTCCCGATAACGGATGGGCGGGAAGAAAGGCCCGTTCGTTAAACCGGGCAATGCTTCAGCCCCGCCGGGCTGAAGAGCCTCCTTCGGGAGCATAGACGGAAAGAAGCTCCTCCGCTTTTTTGAGATCCGTGAGATAATCCACCTCGCACCACTTCAATCCGGCTATGGAACAGGTCCATACCGGCATGACCTGGGCCATTTTATCAATCACGGACAGGTACCATTTTCTGACGGCTCGCGGGTCGTTCAAAATCTCTTCCAGGGTAATGCGGAATAACAGCGGGCCCTCCCCACGAAAGAGGATCATCCCGATGGATTCTCCCTGAGCCTTCTCCTGGGCGATGTCCTTCCCGATTCTGACAAGCCGGCGGCCTTCCATTTCCACCTTCATGTCATCGGCGTCATACCGGTCTTTATGATCCACGGCAACCGTAACCGGGCGATCAGGAGATTGCAGAAGACGCGTCAGCACGGCGGTCTCAAAGAGGGTGTCGCCGTTGAGGAGGAGGAAATTTTCATTCATTTCCCCGCTCGCCACGCCGCAGCTCACCAGGTTATCCGTTGTCGCATAGTCCGGATTGTAAAGGGTTCTGAGCCGCCCAGGACCATAAGACCGCTTTAGGACTCCATCGACCTTTTCCGAACGATAGCCTGTTACAACCGTAATTTCGTCAATTCCACATTCGTGAAGTGTGTCAATCTGCCATTCGATCAATGTCGTTCCGCAAATCGGCAGGAGGCATTTCGGGGTCTCGGCCGTCAGCGGCAGCAACCGCTTCCCCTGGCCGGCGCTTAGAATGATTGCTTTCATCAACAACCTCCGATGGTTGTCCTGCTCTGATCAGGGGAAAAACTCCCGGTCTGCAGGTAAAGGAATTCGGCGATGGCTTTTGCTCCTCTTTCCGCCGCCGTGGTTCCCGGCTCATTGTAAAAGGTGTAGGTAAAGGCCCTCTGCTGCCTTTCCAGATACTGAGGATGGGTCGTAAAGGCCTGTTTCAGTGCCTGCTCGAGCTCCGTGTCAATGTTTTCAACGACCTGTCCCAGACTCCAGTGGTAATAGGCCGGATTGTCCTGCCAGGCGATATGGTGACCGTTAAGAAAGATACAGGGGCGAGGTTCCAGCAGAAATTCGTAGATCTGGCTGCTCACGTCACCGAGATAGATGTCGGCTGCCAGCATATAGGTCATATCGATGGAAGCGCTGCTGCCCGTGTCAATGTGGATATTCGGCGCCCAACGGTATTTCCAGGGCAGGGATGCGCCATGGCGTTTTCTTCTTTTAAAGAGCACCACGTGGGGTGCAAAGATCAGATTGAACTCCCTGCTTTTAAAAAAATATTCCAGAACCTGCGTTCCCATGGGACTCCAGGAGGATTGGGTCTGATCGAAATGGGGGTTGTAGACCACGATGGGGTTTTCATTGTCGAATAGTCGGGGAATTTTCCTTTTCAGGCCCCGGATGACCTCGAATTTCGGATAGCCGGTCACGGCGAAGCAGTCTTTCCGCAGCAGCCCCAGGGAATGAATCCGGTCCACATACTTCTGCCCCGGCAGAAGGAGAAAATTAAAGGCCAGTAACCGCTCATCGAACACCCCCTCCCCACCTCGGTCCCCTGCACCGTGCCGGGTGTGGATCATGATGAGATCTTTCAGGCCGTAAGTCGTCCGCAGGCGCATACAGTTGCGTTCAGGCGAGACGATGGCGTCCAGACTCCTGAAAAAATCGAGATTATGGCGAAGAACGATCTTCTTGCGCCGAAACTTCGACTTGGAGACAATCGGGTCGGTGATTCGGTAAGACCAGGGAATGGTCAATCTCTGGAACGAGCAGTGATTTCCCGGATAAAGCGCTCCGATGGTCTGAGTCAGATCCGTCTCCTGTCGGGAAGAGCAGGCAATAATGACTTCTATGTCCGGATAGTGCCTGGATAGTTCAAAGGCATAGGGCGCCGCATGAGGCACCTGGTGAGGGAAATAATGATTGAAGAGAAATCCAACCCGCAACACAAACCTCCCTTTCCTGCGCGATCAACGATTCGTGACCGGCATGTTTTGCCGCCGCGCCGGCGAACTCCAGCTGAAAGCCGACATCTTTTTCTTTCAAATGGACGGTGCGGCTGGTTGCTCCTGCTCCAGGCCGTTTTCTTCCAGCCGGGCCTTTCCGCCGCTCAGGCGGAATACCCTGTCCGCCGCATCGGACAAGGCCTTTTGGTGGGTAATCGCCACGATCGTCAGTTTTCCTTTCAGTCCGCCCAACGTTGCGCAGATTTCCGCTTCACTGACCGGGTCCAGTGCGCTGGTCGCCTCGTCCAGGATCAGCAGTTGCGGCCGGTGCACCAATGCCCGGGCAATGGTGATCCGCTGCCGCTGGCCGCCGGAAAGACGCATTCCCCGTTCACCGACGACACTGTGGATCCCTGCCGACATCCGCGTGACAAAGTCCCAGGCTCCCGCCTCACGCAGGGCGCGCTCCGCATCCTGCTCCGAGAGTTCAGGGGCGCCCAGGGTGACGTTGACCAGCACCGAATCATGGAGAAGCAGCGTTTCCTGAGGGACATAGCCGATCATTTTGCGCCAGGCCCGCAGGTCTATCTGTGTCAAGGGGCAATCGTCGATCCATACCGCGCCGTCCTGTGGGGTCAGAAGTCCGGTCATCAAGTCCACGATCGTTGTCTTTCCTGCACCGGAGGCCCCTGTAATCACGGAAAAAGAGCCCTTGGGGAAAGAGAGGGAGGCGTTATCCAGAACAAAATGCTCCCCATAGGAAAAGGCGATTCCCTCCAGGCGGATGGAAGAGGAAAAAGAAGGCGGCAGCGTTCCCGCCGTGGATTCCTGCGCTTCCCGGGCCTCCTCAATCTTGGACCACAGGGACCAGTATGCGCTTTCGGCGATCATGAGGCTCTGATATTCTTTCTGTGCTTTTTGCAGGGTTTTGAGAATTTTGGTCAGCATGAAGGCCATGAGGATGACCCTGGCGAGGGGTAGATGCCAGCGCACCAAGGCCACGTAAATCCCGAAAGCGAAAAAGAGCGTAATCAGGGGTTCCTGCAACGCCTGAAGCGCTTCTTTGCTGAACACCTGTTTCTGCAGAGCCCTGTTAAGGCTCTGCGTTTTGGACTGCAGCATGGTATAGGCCATGTCTTCACGGGCCATCGCCTTGAGCGGTTTGATGGATTGCAGGGTGTCGGTTAAAAGCGACATCAGGAATTTCAGAAGCTTGGTCTGGCGTTTGCCGGCCTTCTTTGCCTTGGTGACGAGGCGCCGAAGGGCGGACAGGATGACGGCCCCGGCGATCAGGGTGATCAGGGTGGCTTGCCAGTCGAGCATCAGGGCCAACACCCCGTAGACGACTGCGTGCATGAGAAAGGTCAGAAACAGGATGCCCTGCAGATAGGCGTCGGCCGATCGCTTGGCCTCTGTGGCCACCGCATTGGTGAAACGGCCGATGGGCTGGCGGACATAATACTCCCAGCGGGTCGCAAAGAGGGCGCGGATGAGGTCCAGGCGCAGATCCGTTGTCAGCCGGGCAACCATGTATCCGACCCGCTTATTGGCAAGGAGCACCAGAGCCGCTTTCAAAATCACGCTGAAGGTGAAGATGTACAGCAGGAGACTAACGGTGGGGGTGAGCCCAAGGATTTCCAGAAATCCGGAAATGGCGCCTTCGAGTGCGGATTTGGAATGGGGCGACGCTCCGCTTGCAATGCCTGGAAGGTCCATGGCGATGCCCAGCATGGGCAACAGCATGGAAAGTCCGAAGCCTTCGGCGATGCCGGCAAAGAGCATGGCCAGCAGGGTGAGCATGCTCTGGACCGGATAGCGCCGGATAAAGGTGAAGATTAAACGCATCTACCGATCGTTTCGATGCTTTGCCTTGATCTGGGCAAAGGCATCACCGATTTTTTCAACCTCCTCCCTTGTGTGCGCGGCGCTCAGGCTGCAGCGCAGCAACGGCTTCCCGGTCGGAGTGGCGGGCGGCAGCACCATGTTCACATAGATTCCCATCTCCAGCAGCCCCTTCCAGATTTCCGCGGTTTCCCGGGGATCTTCAAGGCGGATGGCGATGATGGGGCTCGGCGCCGGTCCGAGGCTGAAGTCCAGGTCTTTCAGCCGCGAATACAGCAGATGGGCATGATCCCAGAGCCGCTCTTTCCGCTCGGGTTCTGAACGCAGGATCCTCAAGGCCGCGCGGGTTGAGGCGATGACCGAAGGAGAGGACGACGCCGTAAAGAGATAGGGACGGCTTCCATAGCGAAGGAGATCGAGGCCCGGATCCCGGCTGGTACAGAAGCCGCCGGTTGCCCCCAGGCTCTTGCTGAAGGTCCCCACGATGAAATCCACGCTGTCTTCGACACCGGCCTCTTCAGCCAGTCCACGCCCCGTTTTTCCGAGAACGCCCAGGGAATGCGCTTCATCGACGAGCAGGTAGGCCCCATAGCGGCGCTTGAGAGCGGCGATCTCCGAAAGCGGCGCCCGGTCCCCCATCATGCTGTACAGGCCTTCCACGACGATCAGTACGTTGGTCTCTCGTTTCTCCAGCCTGAGGAGACGTTTTTCCAGATCGGGGATGTTATTGTGACGGAAACGGATCACCTCGGCCCCTCCCATCCGGCAGCCATCGTAGAGGCTGGCATGACAATCAGCGTCCAGGAGAATGACCTCCCCTCGGCCGACAAGGGTGGACAGCGTGGCCATGCACGCAACGTAACCCGTCGAAAAGATGATTGTATATCCGCGGCCGAAAAACTCGGACAATTCGCGCTCCAATGCCATGTGGCCCGAAAAGGTCCCGTTGGCCACCCGCGAACCGGTCGTGCCGGTGCCTTCTTTCCGGGCTGCCTCGCAGGCCGCGCGGATGCACTCTTCATGAAAGGTCAGGCCCAGATAGTTGTTTCCTCCCGCAAGGACCACGCGGCGGCCCTGGATGACGATTTCGGTGGGGGACAGGACCTCCTCAATCACCACATTGAAAAACGCGCTGCCGATCTTTTCCAGGGCCCGTCGGGTTTCAGCCAGATTTTGAAATTTATCGAAGATCCCCATCAGGCACTCTCGGCCAGTAATTTCTGGATCTGCAGGACGACATCGGAGACGGTGCGGATATCGGAAAGGATATTGACGGGGACGGAAAGGTCGTAGGTATCTTCAATTTCCAGCAGGACTTCCATGATCTCCAGGGAATCGAGGGACAAATCATCCATCAGATCCGTGTCGGCCTTGATCTCCACTTCCTTTTTTGCCAATGGCCTCAGGATCGCCACAATCTTTTCAAACAACTCTCTATCGGAGAGCATGAATTCACCCTGACCTTCCCTTATTTCCAGGAACGACCCCCGCGGCCTGCCCGGCGGTCCTGCTGCATCGTCTGTTTCAGGCCTTCATCCAGTGAAATCCGCGGATTCCAACCGGTGTCTCTGGTCAATGCCCAGTTATCACCCACCCAGTCGGGGTGGATCAATTCTCTGACCTTGCCGGGGTTTAACATGGGGGCGCGACCAATTGTCCGCGCCGTCGCCAGGTTGAGCGTTGCGGCCAGTCTCACAAGGGACAGGGGAACCCTGAGCCGATAAATTTTCCGTCCGTTCATCCGGGCAATGGCGGCGATGATGTCTTCCCATGAATAGCCGCCTACCTGTCCGTCATGAACTTCATAGGAGCAGCCCCGAGCCGTCCCTTTCCTGAGAGAGCAGACAATTGCTTCCGCCAGATCGTCCACGTACAGAAGGGAGAGACGGTTGCCCGGGGGGCCGATCAGCGGCGCGATGCCCCGGCACATCCAGCGGAAAAGGGGAAGCAGCTCGCGGTCTCCGGGACCGTAAACGGCCGGGGGCCTCAAAATGACCCAGGGCATTGGACCCGCGTTTTCAACCAGTGTCTTTTCCCCTTTTCGCTTGCTGGCGGCGTAATGGGAAAGGTGCGGTTCTCGAGCGGCCAGGGAGGAGATCAGAAAAAAGTGCGGAGCGGGGTGCTGTGCCCGCGCGGCCGCCACCAGGTGGGCCACGCCCTCTACGTTGATCCCCTCAAAACTTTGCCGGGTGGCTCCGCGCACCGCCCCCGCACAGTGCACAACCGCATCCGCTCCGGCGACCAGGCGCCGCAGGCTTTCCCGGTCCTCAAGATCACCGGTCACCCACTCCGTTCCTCCGTAACTGGGCCGTTTATGCAGGGAGGAAGGCCGAATCAAGGCCCGAATCCGACACCCGGAAGAGGACAGCCGTTTCAACAGCGCTCCACCGACGAATCCCGTGGCTCCCGTGATTGCAATGGATCGAGACATAAAAAACCGGAAACCTTTAATGCCCTTGAAAGATCATGGGATGAATGCCCGGGGGAAGAGCTCTTAGGCAGGGACCGCGATGACGTTTGGTGAGGGTTTTTCTTCCCGGCTTACGGACTGTTGCGGCATCATCCGTTTGAGATATTCATTCCGTGCGCTGCTGCGGGATGGTTTCCCGGACGTCGTATGGGGCAGGCTGTCCTGGGGAACCATCACAACCTGGCACAGGATTCCCAACTCATCACGGATCAATCGCTGGATACGTTCCGCGAGTTCGGCGCCTTTCTCAAGGTTTGCTGCGTAACACTGGACCATTACCACGGCCTCCTCGCCCTCGGGGCCGGGAACGGAGAAGGCCAGGGCGTCTCTTGTCCCCAGTTCGGGCTGCGATTCCGCCACGGATTCAATGTCCTGAGGCCAGATGTTCCGGCCATGGATGATGATCAGGTCCTTTTCACGCCCGGTGATGAACACATCCGAGCCGATTCGATAGGCTAGATCTCCCGTATTCAGCCAGCCATCCTCGGAGAGAACCCCCCGCGTGCTTTCCGGATTCCCGAAATAGCCGGACATCACGCTGGGTCCCCGGAGATACAGGGTGCCGCAATGCCTCTCGGGGAGGACCCGTCCCGCTCGGTCCCGGATCTCCAACTCGTATCCGGAAAGAGGCGAGCCACAGTTGACGAAGGTGTTGTATCTTCCCTTCCTGCCGTCCGTTTGGGGATTCACCGGCGCGGCGATCTGCTGTTCCGAAAGCAGGTCGGCATCCACCTGATCCATTTGCAGCGATTGACCCCGCGGGCCAAAACTAACCGCCAGGGAACATTCCGCCATCCCATAGCAGGGCAGGAAGGCGCGTTCATCGAACCCGCACGGTTTGAGCCTGTCGGCAAACATCCGAAGGGATTCAGGACGGATCATCTCCGCGCCCACGCCGGCAACCCGCCAGGCACGCAGGTCATATTTGGACAGATCGTCATCGCGCAGGCGTCGTGCAACGAGCTCATACCCAAAGGGAGGTCCAAAACTGATGGTCCCCCGATTTTCGGACATGAGTTTCAGCCAGGTGCGGGGACGCATGGCAAATTGCAGGGTATTCAGGTAATCGACCGATAGCTGGCTTGCCATGGGACACAGCAGCAAACCAACCAACCCCATGTCGTGGAAAAAAGGAAGCCACGAGACGGCTCGGTCGCCTTCCCGAACCTGGACCCCCTCCTGAATGATGGAAATGAGGTTGCTCAAAACCGTCTGCTGGCTGATCATCACGCCGCGCGGGAAGCGTGTGCTTCCCGAGGTGTACTGCAGATAAGCCAGATCCGTTGGTTTTACGGAGGTGAAAGGTTCGTGGGTTTCATCAAGGACATCAAAGTCCCCGGGCGTTCCCAGAAAACGGATCTTCGATCCCGCGGCCGCCTCGGTTAAAAAGGATAGGAAGGCATCCGGCGCCATGGCCAGCTCGGCCTGGCAATCGGAGAGCAATCGCCTGAGCTGGGTTACGTAAGCCTTCCGGCCCCCCAACTGGAGCTGAGCGGGAAGGGGAACAGGGGTTAACCCCGCATATTGACATGCGAAAAAGAAACGAACAAAGTCCGGATTTGTGTCCGCTACCAGGGCCACCCGTGAACTCCGGGGCAATCCCATATGAACCAGTTTTCCTGCCAGAGATTGTGCCTCTTCCCGAAGTCGGGCATAAGGAAGGGCTGTCAGCAATTCACCCGTTCCCGAATAAAAATTATATCCCGTCTGGCCCTGACTTGCGTAATCCAGTGCTTCGGCAAGGGTAGAAAAAATGTTGTTCCCCCGCAGGCTGCTGCTGTTTAAAGTAGGTGTTGCCTCCATCACTCTCACTATTTTGCCTGCTCGGAATGGTCTTCCGGGGGCAGGATGTCGAATAGAGCCGATTGCATAGTCCGATCTACATTCAGAGAAACGATGAGCAGCGCGTATATGCATGTGGATATAAACGCTTACGGTGCCTAACATGCAATATTTTCTTTGTCAATCAATATTGATTATCTCACCCGGAAACGCTTAAGCTGGCCCGGTTGGCTTTTCGCATGTATGAGATGTCTCGCATCCGCACCGAAATGTTCTTCGAGGATAGGGTAACGGATACAGGAACTTGGCACGATCAATCGACAAACGCAGATCCCGTGCAGGCGAATTCTTAACAGGACATAACGGATTGACAGTAAAAGTCTAATCTTTTTATACTATCTTTCAAAGAGCTTCCATTCCATGAGTTGTCCCCATCGCTTTTCCGTCGGTCCTGGATGGCCGTGATCCAGCGAAGCAGCTTCCAGGCCGGAAAGGAGCGCAACATGCACCTCGACGAGAATGCCCTGCTGGTGTTGAGAAAAAGATACCTCCTCCTGGCCCGGCTCGTTCGCGGGGGGAAAATCGACTGGGGCTAAAGGGCACGACCGTTTTTCGTGACCGAAGCCGCGCATACCAGATTCTTTCCTGCGGGATTCATCAGACCTGCTGACAGGGGGAGTTTTTTGCTCAGGGGGCCGGTTCCGGCCGGGAAACGAGAATTTTGTCAACCCGGCGGCCATCCATGTCAACCACCTCGAATCGAAGCCCCCGCCAGTGGAAATGCTGTCCTTCCGTCGGCACGGTGCCGATCTTCTCCATGACGAAACCGCCCACGGTGTTCATCACGGTCTGGTCCTCTTCGCCCAGCTCCCCGACCTCCATGTAATCCATGAACTCGTCCAGAGGCAGACTGCCGGAGACCAGCCAGGAGCCGTCTTCCCGCTCCATGATTTCCTTGTCCCCCGCCGCGGCATCCTCGATGTCTTCAAAGACGGACTCCAGAATATCATCGAAGGTGACCAGACCGAGAATCGCACCGTACTCATCCACCACCAGCGCGAGGTGCATCCCGGATTTTTTGAAGAGTTCCATGACCTTGACGGCCGGGGTCGTTTCGGAGACAAAGAGGGGCTTCCGGCTGATTTCTTTCAGATTGAAGGGCTTCCCCTCCATCGTCAGGGCAAGGAGCTCCTTGGACCGCAGAACCCCGACGACGTTGTCCAGTGTATCCTGCGCCACGGGGTAAAAAGAATTCTTATGCCGGGCGATTTTCCCTTTTGTCTCCTCCTGGCTTTCATCCAGGTCCAGCCAGACGATCTCCGAGCGGGGGGTCATCAGGTAAGCCACCCGGCGGTCGGCCAGGCGGAAGACGCGCTCGATTGTTTCCTGCTCGAACTCCTGGAAGGCGCCCGCCTGGGTTCCCTTGTCGATGAGGAGTTTGATCTCCTCTTCTGTTACGACGGGTTCAGCGGAAGGCTGAACATGAAAGAGGCGGAGAATGAGGTTGGTCGAGCCGCTCAGCAGAAGCACCAGCGGGTGGGTCAGCCGGGAAAGGCTCCTGATGGGGCCGGCAACCAGGCGGGCCAGCTTTTCCGGATGGGTAAGGGCCAGCCGCTTCGGGACCAGTTCGCCGATGGTGACGGACAGATAGGTGATGCAGATGACGACGAGCGTGAAGCTGATCGACTGGCTGTAGGGGGCCAATCGGGGGAAGAGGGCGAAATATCCCGCAAGCGCGCTGGCGATGGTGGCGCCGCCGAAAGCGCCGGCCAGGATGCCGATAAAGGTGATGCCGATCTGGATGGCGGACAGAAAACTGTCCGGAGATTCGGCAAGTTCCAGGGCGAGGCGCGCCTTCGAATCGCCCTCCTTGGCCAGTTTTTCCAGCCGGGTCTTCCTGGCTGAAACGAGGGCAAGTTCCGCCAGGGCGAGGATGCCGTTCAGGAGAATGAGAAGGGCAATCAGCGATATTTCGAACCAGATTGCATCCATGCAGGACTACCCGGGTTTCATGTCGTGGAATGAGGAGGTCATGGTCGCCTGTGACCTCTGGTTGCCTTCTTCAGCCCCGTTTCTCTTTTCGATGGACCGAATTCAAATTTCATCATTCGCAACTTATAACTTCATGACCTCGGATGTGCAAATGATTTGTTGCGGACATGGAGGCGGGCGTCACCCGGAGCGGATGACGCCCGGGAAATCTCCTATTTGAAAAGGGTCACCAGGCCGTCATCAAGATCGTATTTTGCCGTTACGATCCGGATCTTTTTCTCGGCCAGCGTGTGCTTGAGGATCGATGACTGAGCAGGCAGGCCGGCGGCGATGCGCCTGGCATTGGCATCCGCCAGGCATTCCGCGTACTCGCCGGGCTTTTTCTCGGCGCAGTTCCTGATCCCTCTACAGGCTTCGCAGGCCTTCTCCGCAGCCATGCGGGAAGCGGCGATCCTGTTTACGATGGCATCGATATTTCTGCTGCCCGTCGCTTTACCCTTCGCTTCGACCGTGGCCTTCACGGCACCGCAGCGTTCATGCCCCAACACCATGATAAGAGGCGTTCCGAGATGCTCAACGGCGTACTCGATGCTCCCCAGAACCACGGGATCGGGCACGTTGCCGGCTACCCGGATAACGAAGATCTCGCCCAGTCCCTTGTCGAAGATGACCTCGGGCGGAACGCGGGAGTCGGAGCAGGTGAGAATGACGGCGTAAGGCTTCTGGGAATGGGCCAGCGCCGTGCGGGCGGCGGAGTCACAGGATGAAGCGGCGGTCATCCTGTTTTCCACGAATCGTTTGTTGCCGTCCATCAGCCTCTGCAAGGCCTCATCGGGGGAAATGGAAGGGCCTCCCGCTGAGGCCCAGGCGATGCCGGCCAAGAGCAGAACGAGGGCAAATCCACAGAAGGTCAACTTTTTCTTCATATGTTTCTCCTTTGCTGAAATGATTTCAGGCAGCTTCTGAAGCCTGCCTGTAAACTCTCCTGGGTTGCCGGGAGGCGCACTTCCCGTTGGCTTTGGCCGGCATCCCGGAGCAGCCGGTTCGTTTCCAGCCGCAGCGAGCTCCCCTGGCCTCCCGCTCATGCGTTGGTGAGATCGTAGCCGATCTGCAGGCGGATCTGATGCCACTGATCGTCCATAAGGAGAAAGAAGCCGAAGCTGCGGTATTCATAGACGGCGGGATCGGCGGCCGGATCATAGGGCAGCAGAACGTTCGTGGCGTACATGAGCTGGCCGAGGTAGAGCCCATCGGCGATCTGGACCAGTTCATCGATGCAGTACCGGTCGGGAATGATGGTCTTCAGATTCGGCCACCGGTAGTTGAGCTGGTAGACCGCCTTTCCCCGACAGGCCGGGTTGAGAGAGCGACCCTGGCGGGCGATGAAAAAGAAGTTTTTCAGGTCATAGCCGCCGCTCCGGGCTTCCTCGCTCGGAACCGGCTCGTTCCAGACTTTGGCGATGTCCGAGAGGCGCCCGACGAATTTTTCCTTGAAGGTCCTCAGGGACTGGGTATTGCTTCCCCAGCGCGTGGGCGCGTCACCTGTCTCGCAGCCGCCCGTGATGTCCTCAAGGCGTTCCCTGGAGATCGCCTCGAAGGATTTCCCGGTCCAGGTGCTGAATTTCATGGCGACCCCGGTCCAGGCGAGGTTGAGGGTGTTGAGATCGAAGAGCCGGAAGATTCCTTCCGAATGCCAGCTTACCAGGGCACCACGGTAATACCCTTCCATGTCCGTGATCCCGATGCCCCGGGTGAAGATCTCCTGGAGTTTGCGGAAATCGGGCGAGTCGTTGTCCAGCGTGCCTTGGAGGTTGTCGGAGTAGGATCGGAGCAGGTGCAGGAGGGTCGGCTGATCGTTCAGCTCGGCAAGGATGGCCTGCCAGGTGCGATCGTCCCGCGGCGCCGATGGTTCCTCCTCCAGCGTAAAGGTGGAAAACTTCGGCTGCGAAAGCACGTCCGCTGCGGCAGGGGAGGTCAGGCCGGGAGCGTTCTCCGGGATCTCCAGGAAGGGAAAGACTTTCCTGGCCTCACCGTTCCATCTCTGGTCGAAGAGCAGGAAGTAACCGAAATTCTGATAGCCGCAATCGGTGACCGGGCAAGCGGGATCATAGGAATCAAAGAGTCTGCTCGTGGCGAAGAGGAGCTGCCCCAGGTACAGCCCCTCCGCGATCTGCACCAGTTCGTCGATAAGCCAGCATAGAGGCGGGATATTGTGCAGGTTGCGCCAGCGGTAATTGAGCTGGAACACCTTCCTGGGGGTTTCCCGGTACATGGACTCGCCCGGGCCGGCGATGAAGTTTCCCCCGTTTTTGTCATGGGCAAAGGCCGCCTGTTCCTCGGAAGGCGGGTCTTCGAGCTGCATCAGGGCATTGAGAACCATGTAGGAAACCTTGTTGGGGATCCTCATCTCAATCCGATTGAAATGATTGATGCCGAGAAAGGCCTCTCCGCCAAGCGATCCGGCGCCGAGGGTGACGGCATTGACGATGCCGGAATCGACCCGGAAAAAGCTCTTTCCGACCCAGGGGCTCTGGCCGTCCAAGGTGCTTCCCCAGAGGATTTCAATCACGTTGCCGATGGAAGAGAGGGATTTGTCCAGATCTCCTGTTCGGAAACAGACCGGAACGCCGTAATGGTGGCCTTCCACGCGCTCCGGGGTCAGCCCGCATTCAAAAAGTCGGGCCATTTTTCGAAAGGGCCCGGCATTGTTGTCGGGATTGTATCGCAGCTCCTTCATGTAGGATAAGAACAGTTCGAGGAGGGAGCCTTTCTCGACGAGATCGGCCTCGATCTCCTTGAACAGGGAGTCTTCCCGGTTGCAGGTGGCTTCTAACGTCCAGACCCCGGATCTATTGCCTTCGTTCTTTTCCATCGTTTCCCTCCAGGATAGAAGTATCGGTTTTAAAGCCCCGCTGTTTCATCAGCTGACCCGGAATACCTTCATGAACTCGTCCCCCAGATGGTTGATCACCGGGGTGGGATCGTATTGCCGAGCCCGGGAGGAAAGTCCCCGGACCTCTTCGAAGACCAGGGATTGCTGCTTCCCCGATGAGCCCCTGCGTTTCCTGATTTGGGGATCGGGGTGATGAACTCCGCCCGGCGGCGGTGCTCGATGATCTTCAGGGTGGGCTGGCCCTGGCCGTCAAGCTCCCAGTGCCGGGACGGGTAGGAATAGGGAGATTTGAGAACGGGGTGCTCGAAAAAGGGATTGTCCATGGTCAACCTTACTCCTGCCGGTGGTGAGGACGACCTCACAATGCGCTTTTCTCAGCCGATCTGCGAGCAATCTTGAACTGCTATTTAAACGATTCTGGACGATATAGCAACCGCTTTTTCTGTAAGTAGTTGATTGTTATTAGTTTGCTACATAATCCGAAGAGGGTTCAAGAGTGAAAAACCGTCTTGACAAAAATGCGACGGACAGGTAATTAATTGGAAAATTTATTAACTAATACTGATTCTAATATAGACTCGATGAGAGAATATAAAAAGTTCGGTTTGAAGCTGACACCCCAGCGTCTTGCCATTCTGGACTATCTGAAGGACAACCGGGACCATCCTTCGGCGGCGGATATTTATGCAGCGGTATCGAAAAAAATTCCCACCATGTCATTCGCCACCGTTTACAACACGCTGAAGGCGCTGAAAAGGAAGGAAAATGTCCTCGAACTCGCCATCGACGGCGGCAAGAAACGGTACGATCCGGACACTGAGCGCCATCACCACCTCATCTGCACCCGTTGCCGCAAAATTATGGATATTTATCCGGACTTCGACCTGGGGCTCCCGGAGGACCTGCAGCAGGGGTTCGAGATTACGGGAAATCATGTCGATTTCTACGGAGTCTGCCCCGAATGCAGGAAAGAAGAGGAGTCAGGGCAAGAGGGAGTGGGAAAAAAGGTAATGAGAGGCCTCTGACGGGTCCAGGGAAAGAAAACAGGGGCTGATCCGTGATAAAGACGTAGAAAACCGGTGCCGAACCCATGCTCGGCGCTGAAATCAATTCCATTCAAGTTCGAAAGGGAGGAACAATCGTATGGCATCGTTGAAAGGAACAAAGACGGAAAAGAATCTGCTCGCATCCTTCGCGGGGGAATCTCAGGCGAGAAACCGGTACACCTATTTTGCTTCGCAGGCCAAGAAGGAGGGATTCGAGCAGATCTCCTTCATCTTCGCCGACACGGCGGACAATGAAAAAGAGCACGCCAAGCGGTTTTTCAAGTTCCTGGAGGGGGGTATGGTGGAAATAACGGCTTCCTATCCTGCCGGCGTGATCGGAACCACGGCCGAAAACCTTGCTGAGGCGGCGGACGGGGAACACGAGGAATGGGCGATCCTTTACCCTGCCTTTGCCCAGATCGCGGATGAAGAGGGCTTTCCTGAAATCGCCAAACTATGGAGGGAGGTGGCAAAGGCGGAGACCGGCCACGAAGCGCGCTATCGCAAGCTGCTGGCCAACTTGAAAGAAGGCAAGGTTTTCAAGAAGGATGGATCCGTGAAGTGGAGATGCAGGAACTGCGGATATATCCACGAGGGTGCGGAAGCGCCGGACAAATGCCCCGCCTGCGACCATGAACAGGCCCATTTCGAGCTGCTGGCCGAGAACTATTAGAATAATACCAGGAGCCGTTCCATAATCAATGCCGGATCGGGTAATCCTCTAACCCCGTTTCTCGGTAACGCTCTGTCAGGCCTCGGAAACCTGAGGCGGCATGCCGTTTCAGGTTTCCGAGGCCGCTTTTTTTAATATTGGGCAACGATCTGCTGCATTTTCTGTCTCACCTCCGGGGGCATGCCCCAGGCGTATTCCTTCAAGATTGTCTGACACACCTCCTTCCATCGGGGGTTCACGCTGGCCCCCAGGGCCTCTTTATTCCTGACGAGGAGCTGCCTGATTTCCGCCACATTATGATAATCCGGCCATATTTTCTCGGCTTCCGAAAAGGCCCGGATGGAGGGCTCGACTTCCCAGGCTAGAAGATGCTTGAACCCCAGGGTTTCCCAATCCTTGGCCGTTCGGGGATTTTCCATGTCCGCCTCCCGTTGAGCCGGCGGAATCGGCTGTTGCCGTGATTCCGCCGGAAGGGCTTCAGGAATCGTCCTCTGTATATTCTGAATGTCTTTTTTTACCCCTTTTTGTGCCTGATCAATTCTGTTTAAGGCGTCAGCGGCGAATTCATGAACCTTGGCGGGATCGGAGGAATTAGCCAGGATTTTGTTGAGAGAATCTTTCTGGCTGAGGAGCTCATCCTGCAGGGTATTTTGCAGGACGGAAACCCTCTCGCCCACTTCCAGGACACCACCGATCTTGAAGGTTCGACTTTTGAGGATGTCCTTGAAATCCTCACCCAGCCAGATTACACCGACAACGATCAATAGGGGCCAGATGAAAATCTTGACCGCCTCAAGGATGAATTCCGTGCGGCTTTTCTCGGCCATCGCTCTTCCTCCTCCAAGTTTTTAACACCGTTGGAAAACCAATTATTTCCGTACGGCTTTACCTTTAATTTTATTCTCCCGGTCCTTCTTTTCAAAGGAAAAAATCAAGAGGCGGGATCAGGCGCTGTTGCCGGCTGCTCCCGCGCATCATACAGAAGAGGTCGGTCTGGATATCAGCTCCCATGGAAAATGTTCTTATTCCTGAACCGCCGGATCCTTCCCGGGGCGATGATCTGGATCAGGAAGACGAATAAAGAGACATGGAGGTTCTGGAGATTTTGTCATGCTGAAGAAAATTGAAGCCATCCTTCATGAAGCTAAGGTCAGTGACATGCAGGAGGCCCTGGCTGAAATCGGCATCGTGGGATTGAACGTATTCAAAGTGCGGGGGAATGGATACCAAGGGAAGGAAAGCGCAGCCCTGAAAAATCCAGGATCGAATCGGATCGCTTTTTCTCTATCTTTCCGGCTCCCTTGGATAGGATCCTTGCCGGCGGTTCCCGCCACGATAGAATGAATGCCATGCCCATCCTGGAAGTCCCGGCGATA
The DNA here is from genome assembly GCA_964555065.1 of uncultured Syntrophus sp. Lineage (GTDB taxonomy): Bacteria > Desulfobacterota > Syntrophia > Syntrophales > Syntrophaceae > Syntrophus. Next base: position 15,436 of record CAZKRB010000003.1, on the reverse strand, counting down.
ATGTGGGCCTTCGGGATGAGCCTTTTACCCTTCCCCCCTTTCTTCTTCGACCATAAGAATTCTTAAAAATATTAATAAATAAAATGGATAGAATGAATCGGGCCCGCATCTCCAGTCTGTACTCCTCTTCCGTTGCGGGTTTCCGGCCACGAACACAAATTTTTCCGAAAAGATTTCTTGCATTCTGACCGGTGAAGATGTACTGTCTTTTAATCACATCATAGTCACATAATAAATTTCTGTATTAGCGCAAAAGTTGCACCAAATCCCGGCATGGTGGCGTTAAAATAAATGATTTCGGTTTCATATCCTGGCTATTTCTGTCCTTTGCCCCGGCACCTCACCCTCCGGGTTTTTTCCGTTCCGGAGTATCTCCCGTTTAAAAAGTTTTCTTGAATATTAAGAAGTGATGATATAATTAGATTATAACTAATTTTAAAAAGGAGGAGGAAGAATGGCGACGTTATACCCGGAGGAATTTTACAACTCAGCAGATTGGTTTGTAGACAGGCACGTGAGGGAAGGCCGTGGCGAAAACATTTGCGCCTACACGGACAAGGGCAACTATACCTATCGCGACATCCAGAAGATGTCCAACAAGATGGCCAACATGTTCAAAGGAATGGATATCCGGATGGGCGACCGGATCGTCATGATCGTTCTCGATACGCCCTGGTTCTATTCCACGTTCTGGGGGGCGGTGAAGATGGGAGGCGTTCCGGTTCCTTCCAGCACCATGCTCACCGCGAAAGACTATGAATACTACCTCAACGACAGCCAGGCGAGGACGCTGGTTGTTTCGTCAAGGCTTCTTCCCATCATCAACGAGATCGAGGAGCTTCGTTTCCTTCAGGATATCGTGGTCGTGGATGATGACGGCGTTTTTTCTGCTCCGTACAAGCAGATGTATGACGCGGCCCCGGAGGAAATTGAGACCGTGTTCACCACGGCGGACGATGTTGCCTTCTGGCTCTATACCTCCGGCACCACCGGCGGCCCGAAGGGGGCGGTTCATTCCCAGTCCGACATGCAGTACAGTGCAGAGCATTATGGACAGGATATTCTCAAGATCACGGAAAAGGATATCTGCTATTCGGCCGCCCGGCTCTTCTTCGCCTACGGCTTGGGCAATGCCATGTTCTTCCCCATGTCGGTCGGCGCCGCAACGATCCTGAACCCCGATCCTCCCGCTCCGGCCCATGTCTTCCGTCTGATCAGCCAATACAAGGCAACGTTCTTCTTCGGTGTACCGACGCTCTTCGGCCAGATGCTCATCGCCCAGGAAAAACTGGACAAGGAAAATCCGGGGGCGCCCCATGCCCTGGGAACGCTGCGGGCCTGTCCGTCCGCCGGCGAGGCGCTTCCCCCCGATCTGTACCAGAAATTCAAGGAACGCTATGGCGTGGAAATCCTTGACGGACCGGGTTCGACGGAAATGCTTCACATCTATCTCTCCAACCGACTCGGGGATATCAAACCGGGATCCAGCGGAAAGCCTGTCGCCGGCTACGAAGAGAAGATCATGGATGACGAGGGCAAGGAACTGCCCGACGGCGAAGTCGGAAACCTCTGGATCAAGGGGCGAAGCTCTCTCCGTTATTACTGGCGAAAGAGGGACAAGACGGCCGCCACGGTCATCGGCGAGTGGATCAACTCGGGCGATAAGTATTACAAGGATGCGGAAGGGTACTTCTGGCCGTCCGGACGGGCCGACGATATGCTGAAGGTCGGCGGCATCTGGGTGTCGCCGCTGGAAGTGGAAAACTGCCTGCGGGAACATGCCTCCGTCATGGAGTGCGCCGTGGTCGGCGCCAACGATGAAGAGAATCTGGTGAAACCGAAGGCCTTCGTCGTCCTCAAACAGGGATTTGCGCCGTCTCAGGAACTGGAAAAGGAACTGAAGACCTGGGTGCTCGACCGGCTCGCCAAATTCAAATATCCGCGGTGGGTCGTCTTCATCGATGAGCTTCCCAAGACGGCAACGGGGAAGATTCAGAGGTTCAAACTGCGCTAAGGAAATAATCATCCTCCATGCGTGACCGGGGGAGATGCCGAGCGTGATGACCGGCTGAAATCGTCCGGCAATCGGCAGCAAATTGAGAGAAAAGAAAGGGTCGCCTTCGTTGAAGGCGGCCCTTTTTCATTTGTGCGCCCATGCTGGGCGCACAAATGCGGGGTGAAAGTCCCGTCGTAAGTTGGTCGCAGCGAGCGAAGTGAAGTGCAGCGGCATCCGGACAGCCGGGTATGGGGAGGGAAGAAAAAGGCTCGCCGCCGGCACAACATTGGCTGAAGCATCTACAATCCATTGATAATATAAGAAAATAAACGAAATCGCTGTGGTATCATAATTGCTTATTCAGGGTTAAGGCAAAATCAAGGGAAGCACTATTTTAAAAAGGGAGGGTTATTATGGGAGCTGAACAGACGTTTAATACGATTCCAACATTGATTAACCGGAATTTAATGCTGTATCCAGATCGTGTGGGGATCAAGGAAGTGGAGGGAAACCGGGAATACACCTTTGCGGACATTAAAGACCGGGCGAACAGAATGGGAAATGCTCTGTATGCCCTTGGGTTGAAAAAGGGAGACCGGGTTGCCATCCTGAGCCAGAACAGTGTGGAATACGCAGAGGCATCCTTCTACGTCCCCAATGCCGGCTTCATCTTTGTGGTCTGTAATTTCAGACTGGCGGCGCCGGAAATGCTTGCCGTTCTTACCGATTCCGAGCCGACTGCGCTGATCGTCCAGGATCAGTTTGTAGGAATGGCTCAGCAGCTCAAAGATTCCGTTCCTTCGGCCAAGCATTTCATCTATTTCGGCGCCCTCGACAAGAAACCCGAGGGTTGGCTTGATTTCGAGGATATGATCCAGAAGGCCTCCCCGGCTGAACTGGCCGTAGAAGTCTTTGAAGATGAAATCGCCATGCTCATGTACACGAGCGGCACCACGGGACTGCCCAAGGGGGTCATGCAGACTCACGCGAATTTCGTTCATGCCGGCCGCGTTTGTTCCAGACTCAACTTTCTGGATATGGACAGCCATGTCGCTATCATTTGTCCCCTGTATCACGTTACGGCGCACTATACCCTGTTCGGCGCTTTTTATGTATCCGCTCCGTCCTATGTCTTTACGAAGTGGGACGTAGACCTCTTCCTGTCGTCTTCGGAAAAGTTCAAACTGACGGGTGGCATGCTGGCCACGCCGATGGTCATGATGATCCTGGATTCTCCGAATTACAAAAAATACGACGTCTCAAGCTGGAAGCACATCTGGTTTGCCGGCGCAGGGATCATCCCCGCGGTTTACAAGAAATTCATTGATACCTATGGAAATATTCTCGGCGAACACCACGGGACGACCGAAACCACAGGTGTCACCACCAATCTGGGTCCTCGGGACATCCAGGACGCCTTTGATCGAGGCGACAACAACATTCTGGAATCCTGTGGAAGGTCGGCCTACGATATGGAGTGTCTTATTGTAGACGAAAACGGCAAGCCGGTTCCCAAAGGCGGAGTGGGCGAACTGATTTGCCGGGGGCCCGGTGTGACGCTCGGTTACTGGAGAAAGGAACCGGAAACCACGAAGGCATTCCGGGGCGAATGGTTCCATACAGAAGATGTCTGCTCGATCGATTCCTTCGGCTATATCCGCATTATCGACCGCCTGAAAGACATGATCATCACCGGTGGCGAGAATGTGTACCCTGCAGAAATCGAGAAGGTGCTGCATTCACACCCGGCAATCAAGGAATCCTGTGTCATCGGCACACCGCACCCCACATGGGGAGAAGCCATTGTGGCTGTTTGTGTTCTCAACGAAGGGGCCACTGTCACACCGGCTGAGGTGACGGAATACTGCAAAGGAAAGATCGCGGGGTACAAGGTTCCGAGGGTCGTCCACATCGTTCCATCACTTCCGCGCAACGCTGCAGGAAAGATCCTGAAGAGAGACTTGCGTGAGCAATTCGGTGGCGCGAAAAAATAGAAGAAATGCTAAGTAGAAAGAACTGATACATAACATAATTAAGGAGGGAATATTATGTCAGATCAGCACGGTGCAGGATGGGCGAATCCAATGCCCGCCGGATTCACAGCGTTGGCGATTGCAGTGATTATTTTCTACGCGGTGTTAACGGGCAAAGTAGGAAAAGAAGCCATGCCCATTGCGGGTATCTGGTTGATCGGCGGTTTCTTCGTGCAGGTGATTGTAGGGGTCATCGAGTTGAGGCTGGGCAATTCCTCCGGCGGCAACACCTTCACCTGGTTCAGTGCTTACTTCATGCTGGTAACGGGCTCCTTATGGATTTTCCAGTATTTTGCCGGCGTCTACGGGTGGAAGTTTGATCCCCGGATAACGGGATGGGCCTGGTTAACCATCACGCTTGTCCTGTTGATGGAGATTCCGATGTTCGCCAAATCCATGCCGCTAGCCCCATTTGCAGCGATCGTTCCCATGTGTCTGGCTTTGCCGTTCATTACCGGCATCTACCTGGGCTATCTCGATCACCATACCTATGCCCCGATTGCCGGCAATCTCGCTGGATTGTGTGGGTTACTTGCCATTTACGCAACGGTGGCGATGCAGACCAACATGGTATTCGGCAGGCAGGTATTTCCCTTCCCAGGCCCGATCATCAAATGAGATAAGCCTGGAACTGCCAGGGAAACCATGATCACCCCCGGGTTCTCCTCCCCATCCACTCCTCCTGATCAACAAGGAGGGGAATCCGGGATTATAACTTGCCTACAGACTTTATGCCTTCAGTATGCAGTGCCGTTAGAATCAGTAATTCTCAGGGAATCCACAAAAGAAACAAGGGAATATCCAACAGACCGCAACCGAATCTGCTGTGGGAGCGTTCGAAGACCAAGAGGTTGAACAGGGTTGGAAAAAATGACCAAGAGCTTAGATGTCCGTGATTTTACGCCCAGAGAGGAAATAGAGAGAAGGCTTGGCGCCCTGCAAAGCAGAATGGCGGACCGGGGCATCGGTTTCGCCGTCATTCTCCAGAGTGTGGACCTCTTCTATTTCACCGGGACCCTGCAAAAGGGCATGCTCTTTGTCCCTGTGGATGGGCCTCCCATTTTTTTCGTTGAAAAGAGCCTGTTTCGGGCGCTCTATGAATCGCCGCTTGAGATCACGCCGATCAAAAAATTAAAAGACACCGGGGATATTCTCAGGGAAAAGAGTGTGCTCAAAGGCACGGGAGCCATGGAACTCGACGTTCTTCCCGTGCTGCTCTTTGAACAATGGAAATCCATTCTTGGTTGTGAAAGCCTGGTCGATATCACCCCGCTGATAAGGCAGGTCAGACTGATTAAGAGCGACTTTGAAATTGAGCAGATTCTCAAATCAGGGGAGATCGTCGCCCATGTTTTTCGTAAAGCGAAGGAGGTGGTGAGAGAGGGGAAGCGGGAAGTTGATATCGAGGCAGACCTCGTCGCCGAGGGGAGACGGATGGGCCACCAGGGAATGCTGCGCATGAGAGGATTCAATCAGGAAATGGTGTGCGGTCTGGTCACCCAGGGATACTCGTCAACGGTCGCGTCAGGCGGCGACGTGCCGATCGCCGGGCTTGGCCTCACGCCCGCAATCGGGCAGGGCTCTTCCGTCAATGCCGTGAAACGCGGCATCCCGGTGATTGTTGATTATGGCGGTGGCTACAACGGTTACGTGACCGATGAAACGAGGGTTTTTGTGGTGGGTGAGCTGAATGAGAAATTCCGGATGGCCTATGAGGTTTCACGGGAGATTCTTGAGGACATCATGGGGTTTGCGAAAGAAGGCGTCAATACGGTAGAACTCTTCGCAAGCGCCTCCTCCCGCGCAAAACAGGCGGGGCTGGAAGAGTATTTTATGGGCCACGGCGAAGGTCAGGTGACCTTCATCGGTCATGGACTCGGTTTGGAGATCAATGAATTGCCGGTTGTTACCGCACGCCACAAAATGGTGCTCAAGGAAGGAATGGTCATGGCCCTCGAACCGAAATTCATCATTCCTCACGAAGGAGCCATCGGCATAGAGGCGGATTTCGTGGTGCGCAAGGAGGGGCTGCAAAGGGTTGTGGAGACGCCTCTCGACATCGTGTATCTTTAGTGTAATCTCTTGAAGCATCCTCATCCCGCAAACAGTGGTCCGGCAAAAACGCGCAGCCCTGTGGGGCTATGCCCCCTTTTTCATAGAGTTTTTAAAGGCACGCATCTTGCCTTTGTTTATATTCAAAAGAGGACAGCGCTTTCGGTTGGCTGGGGATCAAGATTCCAAAATTCATTGGACACTGGGGAAAGAAGGTGGACTTTATGGAAAATCTGTTGACTGATGAACTGAAAATGTTTCAGGACATGATGCGCAAGTTTTGTGAAAAAGCAGTTAGGCCGGTCGCCGCGGAGATTGATGAAAAAGGAGAGTATCCTTCGGAAATATTAGGAAAGCTGGCAGAGGTGGGTGTTGGGGGCATTATCATTCCGGAAGAGTACGGGGGCAGCAGCCTCGGCTGGGTCGGCGCCTGTGTGGCGATGGAAGAACTGGCCCGCGTGTCGGCTGCAGTTGCATTAGCGGCCGGAGCCACCAGTTTTTCTTATGCCTACCCGATCCTCATGGCCGGCAGTGAAGCGCAGAAAGAGAATTACCTGACCCCTGTGGCCTACGGGGAGAAAACGGGAACCCTGGCCCTGGTTGAGGCCAACGGCGGATATAATGAAGCTGGAATCACAGCGACGGCCGAGGACCGTGGTGATTTCTATGTGCTGAACGGCGCGAAAATGTTTGTAACCAATGCCGACAATGCCGATTATATGCTCGTCTATGTGAAGCAGACCGCTGCAGGACAGCCGGAAAATCTGGCGCTGTTTCTTGTAGACCCGAAATCGCCCGGGATTAAGGTCACGAAAATTCCCAAGATGGGCATGGATGCGGTTTCGACCTGCGAGGTCGAATTCAATGAGGTTGCGGCGCCCAAGGATGCCCTGATCTGCTCAGGACCGGAATGCGCAAAGCTGATGATGGATTCTCTGGACTATTCCCGCCTTGTTTTTGGGGCCATCAGCCTTGGCATCATGCAAGGCGCTTATGAAGAAGCCGTCTCCTATTCCCAAAGTCGGGAAGCCTTTGGCAAACCGATATTCACCTTCGAGGCTGTGGGCTTTTATCTGGCCGATATGTTTAAGATGCTTACCGTTTCCCGGAATATGATTTACCAGACGGCTGTCATGGCAGACCTGAAGCATGACTTTTCTCTTGAGGCGCAGGTTGCAAAACTCTATGCCTCGGAGTCCTGCATGTGGGTGGCGGATAGAGCGCTGCAGATCCACGGGGGATATGGTTTTTCGATTGAATACCCGATTTCCCGATTGTTCCGGGAAGCTCGGCTTATGGAAGTCGGCGAGGGGACATCTGAAAATCTGAAAGCGATTATTGTGTCAAAGCTCAGCCTCTCCAAGCAATAAGATAAATCGCGTCTCTCGATGAGAGATGTGATTTCATTTCCTTACGATGCAACGAACTCCCCCAGGCTGCCGGTTCCGTTTACGGCTCTTCAGCGTGGGGGAGTTTTTTTGAGGGGACGCCTCTTCCGGATTCTTTGTCAATTTGTAGATTTTATTTTTATTACGAGCCCTTATAGAATCACTACGGAAGAGTTGAAAACGATTCAAGTGAGTTGTTTCCAACTTGTTTGAAAACTTTCAATAAGTGCCTCAAATAGAATCGTTTATCAAACGTTGGTTCTGATTAATTCAATGTTGAATCAGAAAGGCCTCCGCCAAGTAGCTGCGGAGGCCTTTCTGATTCAGGGATCTTGCAGAAAATCCCATGATTTCATTTTTGTTTGACTATTTATAAAATATAGCTATAATTCGAGCGCTATTGAATCACATTGAAGCAGTCACCCATTGGCATGCTGAATCATCGAATGAGATTTTCCAATTTTTTCGACCTCGATTCATCCCTCTACTTTACGGCCTGTATTCTCCGATGAATGAAGAGGAGGCTTGTCAAGAAAGGCGGAAAAACATTCTGTTCCCAGCGACTCCAACATTCCAACAACTCAGATAAAAAGCTCGTCAACCTGAAAGGTTGCCTCTATAGAATTTCAATCGTTCCCGTGATTCCTATTCAGTGGAAAAAGCCGCCATCCAGGTTGGAGAAGGGCTGATATAAAAAATAAAACTTCCTCCTATTCAATAAGTTCCATGTTTCTCAGCAGCGGATCGGACAGTGGTGGATGCCGCCGGCTTGATGGAACTTAAGGAAGGAGCAGCGACTTTTTGCTTGGAAAATTTTGCCACTTCAAAAATTTCCAAGCAAATTCCGCCATGCTTCCGTTGCGGTAGCGGGGTTCTAGAAGCGAGGCCACCATGGGCAGTGACATGATTTATGAAATGGTTACGGAAGACATCATTCAGACGATCAATGAGGAAATCAGTCTCGGCAGCCTGGCTGTCGAGAGGTTGTGTGAGATTCTGAACAATGGTGAAGTAGCGGGAGAAGTTTTAACACGGGTCTTGACGAGGGAAAAATTTCACGGGCTTAATTTATTGGACACGATCACTCATGAATTCAAAGAGTTAAATTCAATTCTCCAAGACTCCTACGACGGAATCAGCATTGTTAACAAAAATGGGATGGTAACGCGGGTCAATAAGGCCTTTGAAAGGCTGACGGGGATCAAGACTAAGAACGTCCTTGGCGTTAACCTGCATAAGATAAAGAAAGAAGGCCACTACTTCGACCCGACGGTGGCGCTGAAGGTGCTGGAAACGGGCAAACCGGTGACGATCCTGCAACGGTTCGCCAAAGGAAAAGAAATCATGGCCATCGGCAACCCCGTTTTCGACGAAAAGGGCGATGTGATCCGGGTTATCGTAAACTTCCGGGATGTGACGGAATTGAAGCAGTTGGAAGAAAAACTGAGGCAAACCCAAGAACTGAATGCTCAGTACCTTTTTGAAATGGAAAATTTAAGGAAAAAGTATACCGGCGAACATTGTCTGGTCTTTAAAAGCAAAGAGATGGAAAATATTATGGAATTGGCAACAAGGGTGTCGATGGTGGAGAGCCCGGTGCTGATTCATGGAGAGTCGGGGGTTGGCAAGGAAATCATTGCGAATTTATTGCACAATCTGAATACGAAAAGGAAAAAAGCGCCCCTCATCAAGGTGAATTGCGGGGCCATTCCCAAGGAATTAATGGAAAGTGAATTTTTCGGTTATGAGGCAGGCGCTTTTACCGGGGCGAGCAGAGCGGGAAAACCGGGCTTTTTTGAATTGGCCAACAAGGGAACGATTTTCCTCGATGAAATCGGAGAGCTTCCGCTGGGCCTGCAGGTCAAGCTGCTGCGCGTCTTGCAGGATCAGGAGATTACCCGGCTCGGGGGCGTAAAAACGACCAAGCTCGATGTCCGGGTGGTGGCGGCGACGAACAGGGATCTGGAGCTCATGATCAAGGAAAAATCCTTCCGGGAGGACCTCTATTACCGCATCAATGTCATCCCCATCCGTGTTCCCTCATTGAGGGAGCGCCGGGATGACATTGCAGCCCTGCTTTTCCATTTTCTGGATATTTACAACAAGAAATACGATTTGAAAAAAAGCCTGACCGATGAAGTTGTGGAATGCCTGATGAAATACGACTGGCCGGGGAATGTCCGGGAGCTGATTAATTTAATTGAAAGACTGGTGGTTACGACGGACATGCAGCAGATATCTTTAGAAAACCTTCCCCATCGGTACCGGGTCCAGACAAACAGCACTTTCTATCGAACGGATGAAATGAACCTGACTGCGGCCATTGAGGAGCTGGAGAAGTTCCTGGTGAACAAAGCGATGGAGTCTCACACGAGTACTTACAGAGCAGCCAAGGTCTTGGGTGTCAGTCAAAGCACCGTGGTGCGATTGGCCAAGAAATATAAAGTGAATCATGCCTGATTCCAACCTGTGGTAGCGCATTTGCGGGGTTTAAAAACAGCGTGCTCACCACGGATGATGACCTCTTTACCCCATCCCCGGATTCCGTCTGCAATGTTCGCAGCCTGCCCCAGGTAAGCCTTCGGCCTTGCCGGTCTGTTCCCGGCACGGATTTTGTTCATAAAAAATCGACCGCGGCATCGGTATGAACTGCCGGCGGCAAAAGGGGCAGCTAACAGTCAGGCATCTTTATTTGATGAGCCGGGGTGAGCAGTGATCAATCAATCCTGAAAAAGGCGAGGGAAAGGATGAAGGTACTGGGGCTTGTAGGCAGTGTACGGCAGCTGGGCAATTCGGAGATTCTGACCAAGGAAGCACTGATGGGCGCGGAAGAGGAAGGCGCCGAGGTCGAGCTTTTGCGTTTGACGGATTATCAGGTGCAACCCTGTCGGGGATGTGCGGCCTGTCTTCTCCAGGAGCGGGACTGTGTCATTAAGGACGATGCCAATTTCATTTTTGGAAAAATGGCGGAAAGCGACGGCATCGTCATCGGCGTTCCCTGCTATATTCTGGAAGCGACAGCCATCATCAAGCAGTTGATTGATCGGGGATTCGCGCCCATGCAGCAGAACCTGCTCCGCGGGAAGGTCGGGGGCGTTATTGTTCCCTATGCCACTCGAGGGTGGACCCAGAATGTCTTTCAGCAGACCAATACCTGGCTGCTCGCCCTGGGGGTGGACGTGGTGAATCAGCTGCTCATTCATGTTCAGGGGCTCAGTGAAGCGCCTCTCATTGAAGGCGCCCTGGAAAAATCCCGCAACCTGGGCCGGCAGGTCGTGCAGGCCATTCAATCGGGAGACCACTCCTTTCGGGGTGAAGAAGGAATCTGCCCTGTCTGCCACGATCGGAATATCCGCATCTTAAAGGATATGGAAACCGTCGAATGTCCCGTGTGCGCCGTGAGGGGCAGTTTGAAGATTGAAGACGGGAAAATCAGGGTTTCCTTTACCCCCGAAGCCATTGCGAGACACCGCTGGTCTGTGGAAAATCTCAAGCGCCATTTCACCTATCATCTGAAACCCTCGAAGGATTTCTTCATGAAGACGAAGACCCAGCGAAAGGATGCGGCCCAGCAGTACAGGGATTATCTGAAAAAGGCTTAACCAGGGATCAAGGAGCCTCTCCATGCAATATCACGTAAAGTTGAGATACTACCCTGGGGATGCCCTGCAGGTCATCACGGAAGAGGACCTCCAGGCGCTGGCCGCCCGGTGGTCGCTTCAGGTCGGCCTGGAGACCCTTCAAGGCGAAATGGCCCCCTCCGGTGAGCAGACGCTTGATCGGGATCTTGAGGCCATCAGTCAGACCGTGATCAGTCTGCAGACCGATTCGGAAGGGGTCTTGAAGAATTCCCTGCGGGACGTCATCCGAAGGTATCGTTCGCCCCGCACGGTCTTCGCTCTCTGGGGCAGCAATGAAGCCGGCCAAAAGATCGCCTGGCAGGTCATTGAGGAACTGGACGGCTGGTGGTGAACCTCAGCTGCGGCTGCGCCGATGGACGCTGTACCATTCCATCCTGTCAAGTGCCCGCGCTGCGGCCTGCGGCGAGGTGAGGACGATCGGGCTGTAGCGCCGGCCGTAATCGAACACCGAGCCGCGGATCGGGGAGTCGGGCACATTGAGGATTGGTTTGCCGGTGGATTCCATGAGCTCCGCAACCAGCGACAGGAAGGAGTTCTCCCAGGGGGTCAACCCGGCAAATTCACCGTCGGAAGTCATGGCCCGGTCGTCCGTGGCGGTGGTGGGCACTCCTAAAAAGGAAAGCACGATCACCGCATCTACCGCATCACACTCGGCCACCGCCTTGAGAACCAGCGGGCCCACGTCTCCACCGGCGGAAGCCACCAGATCCAGCGGGTTGCGCCGGCTCCAGAAGGGAGGGAGAATCTTGTCGAGGGACGCATAGAGCTCCGCGGGGAGATCGGCCAGGGTCAAGTGATGGCGGGCGACTTCATCGGCGGCCATGACGCCGGCTCCGCCTCCCTGGGTCACCACTGCGATCCGCCGACCCCTGGGCAGCGGCAGGTAGGCCAGGGAGGTTCCCAGGTCGACCACATCCTTGGTCGTCGTGCAGGTTACAACTCCCGCCTGCCGTGCAGCCGCCTCCCAGACGGCCGCGGAACCAGCCAGCGCGCCTGTGTGGGAAGCCGCTGCTTTGCTGCCGAACTCGGTCAGGCCGGCGCGGATCACCACGACCGGCTTGACGGCGGTGGTGCGGCGGGCGACCTCCAGGAAGCGCTGTCCGTCATCGAGGCCCTCGATGTACATCATGACGCAGGCGGTGTTTTGATCGTCGCGCAGGTACTCAAGAATATCCACCGCTCCGATCTGGGCCTCATTTCCCACGCTGACAAACTTGTCGATTCCGATGCCGCGCCGTTGGCAGTTGTTCGTAGTCATGACTCCGATGTTTCCCGACTGCGAAACAAAGCTCAGCTTGCCCTTGGGCGGGTGGAGCGAGACAAACCCGACGGCATGGAGGCGGACCTCATTGGAGATCATTCCCATGCAGTTCGGACCCAAGACCGTAACCCCGCCCGCGGTGGCTAGTCGCGTGATTTCCCGCTCGGCTTCAGATCCCGATTCGCCCGTTTCTGAAAATCCCGCCGCGATCACGATCGCCGCGGGGATCCCCTTTCGGCCGCACTGTTCCAGCATGGGAGCCGCCTGGTGGCTCCCCACGGCAAGCAGGGCCAAGTCGGGAACCTCCGGCAAGGCCTCCGGGCTCGGATAGGACGGAAGGCCGAAGAAGGCTCCGCCTTTGGCATTGACGGGATAGACCTTCCCTGTGTAACCGCCGTCCAGGATATTGCGCAGGGCCGATCCCCCCCACTTCGTCACATCCTCCGAAGCGCCCACGACCGCGACCGAGCGGGGGGCCAGCAGCGCCCCCAGGTTCGCCTTGAATTCCCGCTGCTTTCGCTTCGGCGCAGGGTCCGCAGACAGAATGATCAGGGCGTCGGCGGCAACAGGCTGATTGCCCCGCACAAGGACCGGGTTGATGTCGATCTCGGCAATCCGGGGGTGATCGAGGGCCATCTGACCAATCGCCTGGATGATTTTCGCCAGGGCCACCCGATCAACGGGAGGGGCCCCTCTGAAAGAACCGAGCAGCCGCCTGGCTTTAATCAGGTCCGGCAGCTCCAGCCCATCCCGGTCTTCCACCGGCGCCAGGGCCAGGACCACATCGCCCAGCGCTTCGGTCAGCACGCCTCCCAGCCCGAAGGCGACCACGGGTCCGAACATCGGGTCTCGTTTCATGCCGACCATGAATTCCCGGGCGCCGGCGATCATTTCCTCCACCAGCACCGCTTCGAGGGCGCCTGCGGCCCGCTGCTCCAACAGGCGGTAGGTTTCCGCGGCGGCCTGTCCACCTTCGACGCCCAGCACCACGAGTCCGGCTTCCGTCTTGTGGTGGATCTCGGCGCCGAGCGCCTTTATGGCCAGCTTGCCCCCGATTTTCTCCGCGGCGGCTGACACTTCGGCTTCACTCGTCGCCGGGATGCCGACCGGTACGGGAATGCCATAGGCTGCAAACAAGGCTTTAGCTTGCCACTCATCCAGAGCCGATCTCCCGGAATCCAGGGCTTTCGTGATCAAGTCCGCTGCGGCAGCGCGGTCCATCGGGTGTAATTCTTTCTTCATGGAAATATCCCCTGCGTTCTGAAATCCCGGAATGCCGATCGAGGCTCCCCGGCTTTAGAGAAGTTTCATCTCCTTAAAACGCTTTACTCAAATCGTCAACCCGGAATCTGAAGGGAGGTTTTTCCCGGGCAGGAGAAAAGAGGGGCTGATGCCCGGAAAGTTTCCGGTCTCGGATGACCGATTGTAAGGCCGTCTTTTTAAAATCCTGTAATGAATCAGGATTCTTTTCCGACGTTGCGAGGTCGATGCTGAAACGACTTTTGCAGTCCTTTAAAGGCCCTGGCGTGGTGGAAGAAAAAAGGATGAGGGTTCGGCCAGGGACTTAAAGAAAATGAATTCCTCGTAGAATCATTTGGATAGCATTCAATGGAAAGCCCTGACTCAAAAAATATTTTTAAATAAGTCAAACGATTCTTTGGCTCTCGCGGGCCGATGAATCATCACCGGTTTGACTGAGTCGGATGTAACTTAATTGCTCGTTCTCCGGAAACCCCCATGCTCATTGATTTGTGGAGTCGTTCGTTAAATTAATTCAACAGTGAATTAAACCGGACCGGTGCGGCGACGGTTCTCGGGGGCTTTTGAGTCCTCTGCAGGCGTTTCCAAGGTCATTTTTCGCGGCATATTTTTTGCGAAGTTATACGGCAACTGCAAAATAATGAAAATCAATATGGGAAAGGAGGAATAATTTTAAATTATTCTGGTGTATTGTAGATGATTTCTTAATATTTTAGGATCAGAATCTTAAAGGGGGGTGGACTGAGAAGCTATGTATGAAACCATCAATCTTACCATTGAGGAAGGAATCGCCACGGTTACGTTAAACCGGCCACCGGTCAACGCATTGAACAGCAAGCTGTTTGCCGAACTCGGCCAGGTTGCGGCTCAGCTGGAGGCGGATCCCTCCGCCCGGGTGATCATCATCACCGGGTCCGGCGATAAGGCCTTTGTGGCCGGGGCGGATATCAATGAAATGAAGGATCTGGATCCGGTGGCGATGTACCGGTTTTGCCAGGTATCCGGTGGAGCATTTCGCGCCCTTGAAAATATAAGCAAGCCGACGATTGCCGCGATCAACGGGCTGGCCTTCGGCGGCGGCTGTGAGCTCACCTTGACCTGCGATTTCCGGCTGGCGGCTGATACGGCCAAGTTTGCCCTCCCGGAAATCAACCTGGGCATTATCCCCGGTGGCGGCGGAACGCAACGGCTGCCCCGCCTGCTGGGTGCGGCCAAGGCAAAAGAATTGCTCATGCTGGGTGAGATCATCGATGCCGATGCCGCCTGTCAGTGTGGGCTGGTCAACAAGGTGGTTCCCATGTCCGGTCTGATGGATGAAGCAAAAGCCCTGGCTAAAAAGCTGGCAGCCAAATCATCCCTGGCGGTTTCCATCATCAAAAATTCAGTCAATCAGGGACTGAATATGAATCTGGGAGAAGCCTTGGATTTCGAAGCAAAGAATTTCATTCTGGTATTTACCGGTGACGATCGCCGGGAAGGGTTCGGCGCCTTCGTGGAAAAGCGCCGGCCGAAGTTCAAGTAGCTTGGGATCAGGGCCTCGAGAGGCCCTGATCCAAAGGGTGTCCTTCAGGGGACGTGATGAATTCAGAGGTGGAGTGATTCAAAGTATAACGAGATTGGAGGGGTTTTTATATGAGAAATGTTTGTGTGATTGCTGGTGGTCAGAATCTGTGGGGAATGCGTATGGCCACTCAAAGAGACATGATCCAGGAGGCCGGCAAGGCTTGTTTCGACGATAATCCGATCGTCAAAAATAAGGATATTGATGGGTTTATCGTGGGCGCATGCCATACGGAGCGCTGCTC
>CAZKRB010000002.1:43019-83891 GCA_964555065.1 uncultured Syntrophus sp. | reverse complement strand
CGTGTGTATGTCCACAAAGATGTACCGGGGGTTCGAATCCCCCTCTCTCCGCCAGATCTTCTTTGATCCCGGTCTTTTCGCCCGCCGCGGAAGCGGCTGTTCCGACGGGAGTCCAATAGGATACGGATAGCCGGGCCCCGTGCAACGACGGCTTGTGAACCCCGCCAGGTCCGGAAGGAAGCAGCGGTAGCAATGTCCGGCGTGTGCTGCGGATCAGCCCGGCTATCTTTTGTTCGTCATGATAACCGATCGTCAATTCCCGCATCTCCTGTGTGCAATCCGGAGAGAATTCCTTCAGGGCTTTACGGCATGGCTTTTCTGAAGTTCCGCGTCTTTCCGCCGCCATCAAGCCTTTTCCGTCAGCTTACGGTCAGCGATGATCCGGAAGGAGCGAGTTGGAGGCGATGCCGGGGCAGCCAAGGCGGCCGGCGAAGATCCGATTCTGCAGTCCGCGCTTTGCTTTGTCATTGGAGAAGCGGGGAGACTCCCTCGTTCGGTTCGCCTGTTTCCCTTTGCCGGAGAGAAAGGGGCGGAACCGTCCGCCCTTTTTCTCTTCAGGAGCCCTTATGGACTACCTTGTTTTAGCCCGCAAGTGGAGGCCCCAGGTCTTTGAGGATGTCGTCGGTCAGCCCCATGTCGTCCAGACCCTGAAAAATGCCATCCGCCAGGAGCGGATCGCCCACGCCTTCCTGTTCAGCGGACCGCGCGGCGTCGGCAAGACCTCCGTCGCCCGCATCCTGGCCAAAGCTGTCAACTGCGAACAGGGTCCTGCCGAAATTCCCTGTAACGCCTGCACCAACTGCCGGGAAATCACGGACGGCATTTCCCTGGATGTCCGGGAGATCGACGGGGCTTCCAACCGGGGGATCGACGAAATCCGTGAACTCCGGGAGCGGATCCGCTTCCTGCCCGTATCCTGCCGGTACAAAGTCTACATCATCGATGAGGTGCACATGCTGACCCGGGAGGCCTTCAACGCTCTGCTGAAGACCCTGGAGGAGCCGCCGCCCCATGTCGTTTTCATCTTCGCCACCACGGAAACCCACAAAGTGCCGGCGACCATTCTTTCCCGCTGCCAGTGTTTCGAATTCCGCCGCCTTTCCCTGCGCCAGATTGGGGAGCAATTGCGGAAGATCGCGGAAACCGATAAGATTCAGATCAGCGACGCCGGCCTGGCCTGGATCGCCGAAGCGGGGGACGGCAGCATGCGGGACTCCGAGAGCATCTTTGACCAGGTGATTTCCTACGCCGGGACGGCCATCGGCGACGAGGCCGTTGAGGAGCTGCTGGGCAGGAAAGACCGCCGGTTTCTCTTTCAGCTTTCCGAGGCGATCCTGCGCCGCGATGCCGGGCAGTGCCTGAAGATCTTGGAGGAGGGGTATTACGCGGGGCTGGAAATGACGACCTTTTACCAACTGCTGCTCCAGCATTTCCGCAATCTGCTCCTGGTCCGGATTATCGGCCCGAAGGAGGATCTCCTGGATCTTTCCGGAGCGGAACTGGACCGGCTGAAGGTCCAGGTGAGGGATGTTTCCCGGGAGACCCTGCAACTGCTCCTGGATACCCTGCTGGTGGAAGAGGAAAATGTCCGCCGGAGCCACAATCCAAGGCTTCACCTGGAAACGATCGTCTGCCGCCTGGCCTCGCTGCCGCCCGCCCTTCCCATCGAGGAGATTCTGGCCCGCATGGAGGATCTGGAGGCCCGCCTGGCCTCTTCCCCCCCTTCCGCGGCGCCGTCGCCCCCCTCAGCCGGGCCGGTCAAGGCGGAGCCCGCCGCCGGTCTTCCATTGACGCTGCCGGCGGACTGCGCGGAGCCGGAGCGGGTGAGGGAGCCGATCCCGGACTTGAAAGAGCCGGCCCGGGACCCGGCGAACCTGGAAGAACTCTGGGCGGACTTCAAGGCCCACGTGAAGCGGAAATCCGCCCTGCTGGCGTCCAAAATGGATCAGGGCCGGTGTCTCGGCTATGACAACGGCTGCCTTCGCATCGGACTTCGCAAGGGAAGCGTGTTTTTCGAGGACCTCAGCGAGCCGGCGCAGAGGGAGCGGTTGAGCGAGCTGGCCGGTTCCTTTTTTACGGCAGCGGTGACGGTGGAAATCGAAGCTGTGGAAGCACCCGCCGAAAGCGGGCGCTCCGGGGGAGTCTCGGAAGCCATGGCCCGGCAAAGCCAGTTGGAGGAGATCCGGCGGGAGGCCCTGAATCACCCGCTGCTGCAGAAGGTCATGAACGTCTTTGAAGGGGCGGAAGTCCGGGAGGTTAAAGTCCGGCCCCCGCAGAAGTCCTCGGCAAAGAAGGACCCGGAGGGATAGGCGGGTAAGTTCAAGGAACCGCTCGGACCGGCGTCACCGCGTGCAGTTTGGCAAAGATTGAAATTACTCCATAAGAGAAGGAGGAAGGTTGATTGGGGCCTAATATTGGAAATATTATGAAGCAGGCCAAGATGCTTCAGGAAAAGATGGCTCGTCTTCAGGAAGAACTGGCGTCCCGCACCGTGGAGGCTTCGGCGGGAGGCGGGATGGTATCGGTCACGGTCAACGGCCGGTTTGAAGTGGTTTCCCTGAAGATCGAGAAGGAAGTGGTCAACGCCGAGGATGTGGACATGCTGCAGGATCTGATTGTCGCCGCCGTCAACGAAGGTGTCCGCAAGGCGCAGGAGATGACGTCCTCTGAAATGGCCAGGCTGACCGGGGGCATGAACATCCCCGGGTTGATGTAGAAGGGACGGATTCCGGCATGGCTGGTTACGCCCTTCCCATTAAACGCCTGATTTCGGAACTGGGAAAACTTCCGGGAGTCGGGGAAAAGACGGCGACCCGGCTGGCGATGCATCTTCTGCGAGCCCCGGAGGGCGATGCCCGGGGGCTGGCGGAAAGCATCCTCGAAGTGCGGGACAAAATCCGCTTCTGCCGGGTCTGCTACAATTTCGCCGAGGCCGAGTTGTGCAATGTCTGTCGCGATGCCGCCCGGGATGCAGGCGTCATCTGTGTGGTGGAAGATCCCGATGCCCTGATGGCGATTGAAGACAGCGGAGGGTACTCGGGGACGTATCATGTCCTGCACGGGGTCCTGTCACCGCTGGACGGCATCGGGCCGGAGCATCTGAAGCTGCGGGAGCTGGTCGACCGGATCAGGGAAAAGGCGGTGCGAGAGGTCATCCTGGCCACGAACCCCAGCGTCTCGGGGGAATCGACGGCGCTGCTGATTTCCCGGATGATCGGAACGCTGGATGTTGCCGTCACGCGCATTGCCCAGGGGGTGCCCATGGGCGGCGATCTCAAGTACATGGACCGGATGACCCTGTCCAAATCCATGGAATACCGCAGGGAAATGGGAAAAGAGCCTTAATCCCGATTCCCTGTCAAAGGCATGCGGCAGCGGCGACGAATCAGCTTTCCGCCGTCTGTGCCGCCTCGCCGCCTTGAGTTCGCCTCCGCGCCGGCATGGGAGTCATGCCCGGCGGGATAATCGATCCTCGCTACGGAACGAAATGAACCCTGTGAGAGAAATACCCGTTGAGACCATCACCCAGACGGTGCGGGACCTCTTTCTGGCCGCTAACCGTGAGCTGGGCCCCGATGTGCGCCAGGCGCTGGCGTGCGCCGTCGAGGAAGAGGTGTCGCCTCTTGGGCGCTATGTTCTTGAAAAGATTATAGAAAACAGTGAGGTTGCCTGCGAAGACGGCCTGCCGCTCTGCCAGGATACGGGATTGGCGGTGGTGTTCGCGGAGGTGGGTCAGGAGGTGCACCTCGTCGGCGGCGACTTCAACGCCGCCATCCAGGAGGGCGTCCGCCAGGCCTACCGCGAGGGGTATCTGCGCAAATCCCTCTGTGATCCGCTTTCACGGCAGAATACGGGCGACAATACCCCGGCGGTCATTTTTGTCGAGATCGTCGCCGGTGACCGGCTGCAGCTCATCGCCATGCCGAAAGGCGGCGGCAGTGAAAACATGAGCCGCAGTGCAATGCTGACGCCGGCCGTCGGAGAGGCGGGGATCCGGGCTTTCGTGGTCGATTGCGTCCGCCGGGCGGGTTCCAATCCCTGTCCGCCCGTGGTGGTGGGGGTGGGCATCGGCGGTTCCCTGGAAATGTCCGGCCTGCTGGCGAAAAAGGCGCTGCTCCGTCCCCTGGGGACGGCCAATCCCGCCGACGAACGCCTGGCCGTCATGGAGCGGGAACTGCTGGCGGAGATCAACCGGCTGGGAATCGGACCGCAGGGGTACGGGGGACGGGTGACCGCCCTGGCCGTCATGGCCGAGATGAGGCCCTGCCACATCGCCAGCCTCCCCGTAACGGTCAACATTCAGTGCCACGTGGTGCGGCACCGGGAGGCGGTGATCTGACCATGGGAGAGCCGATCTGCCTGGAAACGCCTCTGAATGAAACCCTCTGCGAGCGCCTGGGCGTGGGTGACCTTGTCCTGCTGAGCGGCGTCGTCTATACCGCCCGGGACGCGGCCCACCGACGCCTCTGCGAGGCCGCCGAACGGGGTGATCCCCTGCCCTTTCCCGTCCAGGGGGCCGTGATCTTCTATGCCGGACCCGCGCCGGCAAGGCCGGGGGCGGTGACCGGTTCCATCGGCCCGACGACGAGCTACCGAATGGACGCCTTCGCGCCGCGGCTGATGGCCCTGGGAGTGAGGGGAATGATCGGCAAGGGGAAGCGTTCGGCCGAGGTGGTTGCCGCCATGAAGCGTTACAAGGCCGTTTATTTCGGCGCCATCGGCGGGGTCGCGGCCCTGACGGCCCGCTGCATACGGGAGTCCGCCGTGGTAGCCTATGAGGATCTCGGTCCGGAGGCAATCTTCCGCCTGGTCGTTTTTGAGTTGCCCCTGGTGGTGATCAACGATACCCGGGGGGGCGATCTTTACGAGGAAGCCCTGGCCGCCTACGCCCGGGTCTGAAAGGGCCATGCGTCCTGAATGGTCAGGCCGCGGTTGCGGCAGCGCTCCGAAACAATTAAACATTGACATCGCCCGGTATTTTTATCATAACTCTTGAAATTCTGAAGCATGCTGGATAAGGGAAGGTCTTTTTCTTCGCACACGCAACCTGGGGGAAAAGTTCAATGATCGAAGTGAGATGGCATGGAAGAGGCGGGCAGGGAGCCGTGACCTCCGTTGAAATGCTGGCGCTGGCCGCCATCGGGGAAGGCCGGTATGCGCAGGGCTTTCCAAGTTTCGGCCCCGAAAGGCGCGGCGCGCCGGTAGAGGCTTTCAATCGGGTAGATGACGTCAGAATCAAGAAGCGGCAGCGGGTCTATCGTCCCGACGTGGTGGTCGTCATCGACCCGGGCTTGATCACCCTGGTCAACGTGGCCGAGGGGCTGAAGCCGGAAGGGCTGCTGCTTCTCAATACGCACAGGCCCTTGAAGGAGATCGAGCCCTATCTTCAATTCCAGGGCCGGATTGCCCTGGTTGATGCCACCAAAATTGCCTGGGAGGAGCTGGGGCTTCCCATCACCAACACCACCATGCTGGGCGCTCTCGTCAAGATGACCGGCGTGGTGAAGCTGGAATCTCTCAACGAGCCCATCACGCACCGCTTCGGCCGGATTGCCGGAAGGAATCTGGCGGCCATGAAGCGGGCCTACGATGAGGTTAAACTTCAGTAAGTCCGAGACTAAGACAAAGGTTGGGATGTTGCCATGGCAGAGAAAGAGGCGAAGAAAAAATGGCCGGAAGACTGGCAGGAAGTGAGCCCCGGGTGCATCGTCTTTCGACCGGGAAGCTCCCGGGATTATAAAACTGGAACCTGGAGGGCGGAGCGTCCGATCTGTGACAAGTCCAGGTGCATCAAGTGCGGCGTCTGCTATCTCTTCTGTCCTGAAGGGTGCATCCGGGAGGATGAGGAAGGGTATTTCGTGGCGGATCTGGATTACTGCAAGGGGTGCGGCATCTGTGCGCGGGAATGCTGGCCCGGTGCGATCAAGATGGTGGGGGAGGAATAGGCCATGTCGAAACGAATAGGGATGGAAATCGCATTGGCCGCCGCCGAAGCGGCAGCCCTCTGCCGGCCGGACGTTATCGCCGCCTATCCCATTACTCCCAATACGCACGTTCCGGAGCATCTCTCGGAAATTGTGGCGGAGGGGCGTCTGGACGCGGAATTCATCACCGTGGAATCGGAGCATTCGGCCATGAGCGCCTGTGCCGGTGCTTCCGGAGCCGGTGCGCGGGCCTTTACGGCCACCAGTTCCCAGGGCCTCCTTTACATGGCGGAAATTCTGGCGATTGTTTCGGCCATGCGGCTGCCCGTCGTCATGGTCATCGGCAACCGGGCGCTTTCCGGTCCGCTGAATATCTGGAACGATCACAGCGACATCATGAGCCAGCGGGACATCGGCTGGATTTCCCTGTTTGCCGCAAATGGACAGGAAACCGTTGACATGACGATCCAGGCCTTCAAGATTGCGGAGCATCCCGAGGTCCTGCTGCCGATCAACGTCAACCTGGACGGCTTTCAGCTCACCCACGTGGTAGAGCCCATGTTTATGCCCGATCAGGAAGAAGTGGACCGGTTTCTGCCGCCCTTCAAACCCCTTGCCGCCCTTGATCCCGATTCCCCGGTGACCCTGGGGGCGCTGGGCCTGCCCGACATCTACACGGAAGCCTCCAAAAGCCGGGATGTGGCCCTGCTCAACTCCAAAAAGGTGATTCTTGAGGTCTGGAAGGAATGGGAAGGGCAGTTCGGCCGGAAGTACGAGCCGATTGAGGCCTATCAGACGGAAAGAGCGGATGTCCTGATGCTGACCATGGGCTCCATGGGAGAAACGGCGGAAATGGCCATTGATGAACTGCGCGCGGAGGGGGTCAAGGCCGGGCTGCTTAAATTGAAGCTCTGGCGGCCGTTTCCTGCCGAAGAACTGCGGCAGGCCGTCCGGGGGGCGAAGGCGCTCATTGTGACGGATCGCTGCCTGTCCTACGGCGCACCGCGAGGACCCGTCGCCATGGAAGTGGCGTCCGCCCTGTACGGCGAGGCGCAGCGCCCCGCCATCGTGAATTACATCATCGGCCTGGGGGGGCGGGATGTCATGGTGGATCACTTCAAGGACATGATCCATCGGGGAGCGAAAGCGGCGACGGAACCGTCCGGAGAAGCCTACGAAATTTACGGAGTGAGAGGATCATGAATACGCCAATGCGGTACCGATCCGGTCTTGTAGAAAACTTTGATCTCTATGCGCCGAAGCTGGTGGACAGGGAGGAATACTTCGCCGCCGGGCATCGCGCCTGTCAGGGATGCGGCGAGGCCCTGGCCATTCGCCTGATGTGCAAGGCGCTGGGCAGGGATACGATCATCGTCAACGCCACCGGCTGCATGGAGGTGGTCTCCACCATGTATCCCACGACGGCGTGGAAGCTTCCCTGGATGCATGTGGCTTTCCCCAATGCCGCCGCCGTGGCTTCCGGGGTGGAGGCGGGCTTGAAGGTTCTGCGCCGGAAGGGGAAAATCGCCGACAGGCGGGTAAAGACCGTGGCCATCGGAGGGGATGGGGGCACGGTGGACATCGGGCTTCAGGCCCTGTCCGGCGCCATGGAGCGGGGACACGACATGCTCTACGTCTGCTTTGACAACGAAGCCTACATGAACACGGGAATTCAGCGTTCCGGCGCCACGCCCTTCGGGGCTGCGACCACGACCGCTCCTCCCGGGAAGGTGAGCAGCGGCAACCCGACATGGAAAAAGAACGTGCCCGAGATGATGGTGGCCCATAACCTGGCCTACGTCGCCACAGCCTGCCACAGCTATCCCCTGGATTTCATGAACAAGGTGAAAAAGGCCAGGGCGATCCGCGGACCTTCCTACATCCACTGCCTGTCCGTTTGCCCCACGGGATGGCGCTGCCCCTCCGGGGAGTGCATCAAAATGGGGCGGCTGGCGGTGGAGACAGGGGCCTTTCCCCTCTACGAGGTGGAGGACGGAAAATATCGCTTCAGTGCCGATATGCCGGAAACCCTGCGGCCCCTGGCGGACTACCTCAAGGGTCAGGGCCGGTTCAGGCATCTGACGCCGGGAGAGATCGAGATCTTCCAGGACAGGGTCAACCTGGAATACCGGAAGCTCCAGGAGAAGGTCGCGCATTCCAGATCCTGGTCGGAACTTGCAGGCAAATGACGGAGGCGGGTTGGCGATGAGCGAGGAAAAGGACAGAGAGGAAAAAGTCAGAGAAATCAGCGCGAGATACGATTCAGACAAAAGCTATCTGGTGCCGATTCTGCAGGATATCCAGCGGGAGTACAACTACCTTCCCAAGGATGCCCTGGAGCAGGTCGGAGAGATCCTGGCTCTTCCCCTGAGCAAGATCTATGAAGTGGCGACCTTTTACAAGGCCTTCAGCCTGAGGCCGCGGGGCCGTCATCTGCTGCACCTCTGCCTGGGGACGGCGTGCCACGTGCGCGGCGCGGAACCTATTGCCGCCATTGTCGAGCAGCAGCTGGGCATCAAACCGGGGGAGACATCCGCCGATGGCGAGTTCACCTTCGAAACCGTGGGGTGCCTCGGCGCCTGCGCCCTCGGTCCCATCCTCGTCGTGAACGAGGAGTACCATGGTCAGATGAACATTACGAAAACCACGCAACTCCTGAAGCAACTGGAAAAAGGTGGCGACCGATGACAAAGCGACTGGATTCTTTCGCGGCATTTCAACAACTGCAGGAGAAAATCCGGCAGGGGGTCGATCCGGAGAAGCCCTGCATCACCATCTGCGTGGGGACGGGCTGCCTCGCCTATGGCACGCAGACGCTGGTGGAGAGCTTCCGGGAGGAGCTGGCCAAGCGCTCCCTCACCGGCAAGATCGACTTCCGGACGAGCGGCTGCCACGGCTTCTGCGGGCGCGGCCCCATGGTGGTTCTCCATCCGCAGAAAATCTTCTATCAGCAGGTCGGACTGCAGGATGCGGGGGAGATCATCGACAAGACCGTCCTGGGAGGCGAGATCATCGACCGCCTGCTCTACGTCGAGCCCGCAACAGGGGAAAAAATCGTCTACGAGCAGGACTGCTCCTTTTACAAGGGGCAGAGCCGGCTCATCTTCGGCATGAACGGGCAGATCGACCCGGCCAGCATCGAGGACTATCTGGCCGTCGGCGGGTATGGCGCCCTCGCCAAGGCCCTTTCGACCATGACGCCCGAAGGGGTGATCGAGGAAATCAAGAAATCGAAACTCCGCGGCCGCGGGGGCGGCGGCTTTCCCACAGGGGTCAAGTGGGAGGACACGCGCAAGGCGGAAGGCGAGCCCCGCTACGTCGTCTGCAATGCCGATGAAGGGGACCCCGGCGCCTACATGGACCGCAGCCTCCTGGAAGGGAACCCTCACCTGGTGCTGGAAGGAATGATCATCGGGGCCTATGCCATCGGCTCCAGCCAGGGGTACGTTTACGTGCGCAACGAGTACCCCCTGGCGGTGACCAATGTGATCCGGGCTATAGAGCAGGCCCGTGCCCTGGGGTTCCTGGGAGAGAACATCCTCGGGACGGAATTCAGCTTCGATATCAAGATCAACCGGGGCGGCGGAGCCTTCGTCTGCGGCGAATCCTCGGCTCTTTTTGCCTCCCTGGAAGGAAAAGCCGGCGAGCCGCGGGCGAAGTACATCCACGCCACGGAGCGCGGCCTTCACAACAAACCCACGAATCTCAACAACGTGGAAACGTGGGCCAACGTCCCCTTCATCATCGACCGAGGCGCCGACTGGTACGGCAGTCTCGGCACGGAGAACAGCAAGGGGACGAAAATCTTCTCCCTCGTGGGCAAGATCAACAACACAGGCCTCGTGGAAGTGCCCATGGGCACGACGCTCCGCGAGATCATCTTCGACATCGGCGGCGGCATCCCCGGCGGCCGGAAGTTCAAGGCCGTGCAGACGGGCGGCCCTTCGGGCGGCTGCATTCCCGAATCCCTGCTCGATCTGCCCATCGATTTCGACTCCCTCTGGGAAGCGGGCTCCATGATGGGCTCCGGCGGGATGATCGTCATGGACGAGAAGACCTGCATGGTCGACATCGCCCGTTATTTCATCGAGTTTCTCGCTGCCGAATCCTGCGGCAAGTGTGTGCCCTGCCGGGAGGGGATTTACCGGATGAGCGAGATTCTCAAGGACATCTGCGCGGGGAAAGGCCGGGAGGGGGACGTGGAGCTCCTGGAACGGATGGCCCAGGGCATCCGGGACGGCTCCCTGTGCGCCCTCGGAGGCAGCGCCCCCAATCCCGTGCTGAGCACGATCCGCTACTTCCGGCATGAATACGACGCCCACATCCGGGACCATAAGTGCCCTGCCGGTGTCTGCCGGGCCCTCATTCGATACCGGATCGACCCGGAGAAGTGCACGGGCTGCATGGCCTGTGCAAAGAAGTGCCCGGTGGAGGCGATCAGCGGGGAGCGCAAAGAGGTTCACAAGATTGACTGGGAGAAATGCATCAAATGCGGCGTCTGCCTGGAGACGTGCAAATTTGGCGCGGTAACTGTAGAATAAAGGGTGCGAGATGGTCAACTTAGTCATAGATGGAAAGAAGATCGAGGCCGAGGAGGGGACAACGATCCTCACCGCCGCCCGCAGCCACGGGATCCATATTCCGACCCTCTGCTGGCACGAGGCGGTTGAACCGTCCGGCGCCTGCCGGCTGTGCGTGGTGGAGATCGCGAAGGGTTCCAGAACGCGCATCGTCACCTCCTGCATTTTCCCGGTGGAGGAAGGGCTGGTCGTCGAAACGAAGAGCGAGCGCGTCCTCGGAGTCCGCCGCCTCGTCCTCGAACTGCTGCTGGCCCGGTGCCCGGCATCGGAAACCGTGCGTAAGCTGGCGGAGGAACTTGGCTTCTCCCCCCAGGAGCGGTTTCAGGCCGATGAGGACAAGGGCAAGTGTGTGCTGTGCCGGCTCTGCGTGAGGGCCTGTGAAGAGGTTGTCGGGGCGTCGGCGATCGGTCTTTCCTACCGCGGCCGGGACAAGGTTGTCGGACCTCCCTTTGTGGAAGACTCCAAGGCCTGCATCGGCTGCGGCGCCTGCGCCTACATCTGTCCGACGGGGCATATTGAGATGACGGTCGGCGAAGGCGGCGCCGAGCGAAAGATCTGGGGCCGGACCTTCAAGATGGCGCCGTGCCGCGTCTGCGGCCGGTACTTCGCCCCGGAGGATCAGCTCCGGTTTATCAGCGAAAAGACGGGTGTGTCGCTGGAGAATCTCTGTGTCTGCACGGACTGCCGTTAGCGGGCAGGGTCATGCCACTCAGTGATGCAGCGCATTGCATTAACTATATAAAACGTAAATTACACTTTTAAACTATAAGTGCTTGATATCTTAGGCTAAACTGACTGACCTTGACGGAGGTTTACATTCGTGTGAGAATGTCCTTGCACGAGCGCACCTGTTGTGATAGAGAAATTCCTCACCTCCGGCGATGAACCGGAGCATGCCCCTTGACTTTCCGGGTATGACTTCAGCAGCACCTCGTCATCTCCGGAACATCGGCGGCGCATTGTGTGGGGCCGATGCATAAGGTCGGTGTCGAAAGGTACGCTAAAACATATTCCTCAGTAGCTCAGTCGGTAGAGCAGATGGCTGTTAACCATCGGGTCCGTGGTTCGAGTCCGCGCTGGGGAGCCAAAATCTCATTCGCCGGGTTCGGCGGTGCTCATTCCAGGCAAGACCCCAAGGGTTGATTCTCTCGGGGTCTTGCTGTCTCTGATGTCCGGCCATCCATCTCGCCGGATTGCCCCGCGGAGAGGCGATCCATTTTCCTGACAACGATGGCGCTGAACAAACTTCAATATTAATAAGAAAATGATGGCAAATGCTCTTTTTCGTAACGATCACCAAAAAAGGATCACGGAAGCTTTCTTTTGTGTTTCAATTATTTCCGCTATTCTTTTGTGCACTTTCTCTGGATAAAATATTTTTGAGCGGCATTCATTTATTTTCCTTGACAAAGTCAGTCCCCGCTGGCAAGAAAGTATATCCAAAACTAGATATAGATTTATATAAATAAGGAGGAGACGCATGGCAGGATATCATAAGACCCTGGAAGGAAATGAGATAGCCGCGCATGTGGCATATGCGATGAGTGAAGTGGCGGCGATCTATCCGATTACGCCGTCCAGCACGATCGGGGAATACTGCAGTGAATGGGCTGCACGCGGAAAAAAGAACATCTTCGGCCAGGTGCTTGATATCATGGAAATGCAGTCCGAAGCCGGAGCCGCGGCCACGGTCCATGGGGCGCTGGCGGCAGGGGCCCTTTCCACGACCTTCACCGCCTCCCAGGGCCTGCTGCTAATGATTCCGGATATGTACAAGATCGCGGGCGAACTGATGCCGGCGGTCTTTCATGTCGCTGCGCGGTCCGTCGCCGGTCATGCCCTCTGTATTTTCGGGGATCACTCGGATATCAACGCGGTCCGGCAGACGGGATTCTCCCTGCTCGCCTCCGCTTCCCCCCAGGAAGTCATGGATCTGGGCCTTGTCGCTCATCTGGCGAGCATCAAAGCTAGTCTTCCTTTCGTCCATTGTTTTGACGGCTTCCGGACCTCCATGGTCATTCAGAAGGTGGAATTGATCTCTTACACGGATATGGCAAAACTCGTCGACTGGTACGCCATCGACCGCTTCCGGGCGAGATCCATGAACCCCGAACATCCGCAGATGCGCGGCACGTCTCAGATTTCCGACGTTTACTTCCAGAACCGTGAAGCCTGCTCCCCCTATTTCGCCAGGGTGCCGGACATCGTAGAAGGGGAAATGAGGAAGGTCAGCGAACTCACCGGCAGGTCGTACCATCTCTTCGATTACGTGGGGCATCCCGAAGCCGATAAAATTATCGTCTCCATGGGCTCCAGCTGTGATGTCATCGAGGGCTCCATCAATTATCTGAATGCCAGGGGAGCCAAGCTCGGCCTGATCAAAGTCCGCCTTTATCTGCCCTTCTCCAGGGAGCACTTCTTCAAGGTTCTGCCGCGATCGGTCAAGAAAATAGCAGTGCTGGACCGGGTAAAGACTCCGCTGACCATCGGCGAGCCGCTGTACCAGGATGTGAGTACGGCGATCAACGAGCTGGGTGGTGGACAACTGGTCGTCGGCGGACGATACGGGCTGGGCAGCAAGGATTTCACGCCGGCCATGGTGAAGGCGGTCTATGACAACCTGGAACAGTGGGAACCCAAGCGATCCTTCACCGTCGGGATCAATGACGATGTGAGCCTCTCTTCCCTGGAAGTGGGCGAGGAATTTTCAGCGTCACCGGAGGGAACGACCTCCTGCATGTTCTGGGGCATCGGCGCGGACGGAACGGTCGGCGCCAACAAGGAAGCCATCAAAATCATCGGCGAAAATACCGACCTCTTCACCCAGGCTTATTTCGCCTACGACGCCAAAAAATCGGGCGGTGTGACCGTTTCCCACGTCCGCTTTTCCCCGCACAAGATTCTCTCCCATTACCTGATCAAACACGCGGATTTCATCGCCTGCCATGTTCCCGCTTACGTACACCAGTTCGACCTGCTGGAAGGCATCGTCGAGGGCGGGACGTTCCTGCTGAACTCCCCCTGGACCGTGGAAGATATGGAGAAGGAGCTTCCCGGCAACCTGAGGCGGATCATCGCGGAGAAGCATCTGAAATTCTACAACATTGACGCCGTCACCATCGCGGAAAAAGTCGGCCTCGGTGGAAGAATCAACATGATCATGCAGGCCGCCTTCTTCAAAATCGCCAATGTCATCCCGCCGGATGAGGCGCTTAATTTCCTTAAGGATGCCATCAAAAAAGCGTACGGCAAGAAAGGGGATAAGATCGTCAATCAGAACATCAGTGCCGTGGATCAGGCCTTGGACGCCATCAAGGTCATCGATGTGCCGGCGTCATGGGCCGAATCCGGTCGCAGCGTCTTCGCCATCGACGATAAATCGGAGTACATCACCAAGGTCATGACCCCGATGATCCTGCAGAAAGGGGGCAATGTACCGGTGAGCGCCCTGCCGGCGGACGGCATTTTCCCGACCGCGACCGCACAGTATGAAAAACGTGGGGTAGCGATCAATATTCCGGAATGGATCCCTGAGAACTGCATCCAGTGCAATCAGTGCGCCTTTGTGTGCCCCCACGCCTCTATCCGGCCGGTGCTTGCAGCGGAAGACGAGCTGAAGAAAGCCCCGAAGGATTTTGTCACCCTGGACGCCACGGGCAAAGAGCTCAAGGGGCTTAAATACCGGATCCAGGTCAGTCCGCTGGACTGCGTCGGTTGCGGCAACTGTGCGGATGTCTGCCCGGCGAAGAAAAAAGCGCTGGTCATGAAGCACCTCTGCGACCAGAGCGACGTCCAGGTGCCGAACCATCGCTTCTCCCTGACGATTCCCATCAAAGACGATCTCATGCCGAAAACCACGGTGAAGGGCAGCCAGTTCTGCCAGCCGCTTTTTGAATTCTCCGGCGCCTGTCCGGGATGCGGAGAGACCCCATACATCAAGGTGATCACCCAGCTCTTCGGCGACCGGATGATCGTCGGCAATGCCACGGGATGCTCTTCGATTTACGGCGGTTCCGCCCCGGTCTGTCCCTACACCATCAATGAGAGGGGACACGGACCGGCCTGGGCCAACTCCCTCTTTGAAGACAATGCGGAGTTCACCCTGGGCATGGAGATGGCGATTTCCCAGAGACGCGAGCGGCTTGCCCGCCATATGCGGTACGTTCTCGAGGAGAATATTTCCGAGGAGCTGAGGGAGCTGTTTGAAGCGTGGCTCGCCGGGATGAACGATGCCGAAAAGACCAAGGACTTGAGGGATAAAATTGAAGAGGCGGTTGCCAGGGAGCTGCCGACGTCCATCGGCAAGCAGAAGGAGCTGCTGACGCGGATCCTCAGGGTGAAGGATCTGCTTGTGAAGAAATCGATCTGGGCCATCGGCGGCGACGGCTGGGCTTATGACATCGGCTACGGCGGGCTGGACCATGTGCTCGCTCAGAATCACGATCTGAATGTTCTGGTCCTCGATACGGAAGTCTATTCCAATACGGGCGGCCAGGCTTCCAAGTCCACTCCGACGGGGGCGGTGGCGAAATTTGCGGCCAAGGGCAAGCCCGTCCGCAAAAAAGACCTCGGCCGGATGGCCATGGTGTACGGATATGTGTACGTCGCCTCCGTGGCCATGGGCGCCGACAAGAACCAGTTCCTCAAGGCTGTTACGGAAGCGGAAAGCTATCCCGGACCTTCCCTGATCATCGCCTATTCGCCCTGCATCAACCACGGCATCGACATGGGCAAGAGCCAGGAGGAGGAGAAGCGGGCGGTTGAAGCCGGCTACTGGACGCTGTACCGCTATAACCCCCTCCTCGCCGCCGAGGGCAAGAATCCCTTCCAGTTGGATACCCCCGACGTCAAGGGCGATTTCCAGGAGTTCCTGAAAGGCGAAGTCCGTTACTCCAGCCTGAAGAGAATGTTCCCCGATGAAGCGGAGGCGCTTTATAAGAGGGCTGAAGCCGATGCGAAGGAGAGATTCGAGAAGTACAAGGAGCTTGCCAAAGTCTAGGCTCTTTGCCCGCCCTGCGGGCGAGCCGGCCGTCTTTACGCTGAGTCAGGCGTTAATCCGATAAACAGGACCCCGAGGGTTGCTCCCCCGGGGTCCTTCTGTTTCAAGAGCCTTTCGGTTTCCCGACCCTCACCAATAGGATTGCTACTGCAGAGATACCATGAAATTCGTGGGTGCGGGGGGCGCCGGCATGGTCCGGAAGCGCACGGTGCCTTCCGCCGGATCTGGATGGCGGGCTGAAACGGAATCGGGCGGCGAAATGGGCCGCAGCACTTTCCAAAAGGGTTAGGGGCTGAAAAAATCAGGGGATGACCCAGGAGGCCTCCATGCGATCGTCCTTCCAGGAAAATTGCGCCCGGAGATGCCCCGTCAATTTCAGCAGCAGCCAGTCCATTTCATCGAAGCGGCAGACAATAGCGGCAAAATTCTTCCGGGACTCCGGGGCGTCAAGGAGCTTGGGCGCTTTCTCCCGGAGAAAATCCGGCAGACCCGAAGTCGGTCTGTCCGTGGGCGAACCGGGCGGGAGGGTGGCGCAGTAGTTGATCCGGTGGTGGAGGCGCACCTTTTTCCACTGGGAGTCAGCCGTTTCATCATCGGTGTGGACCGTAGCCATCCCGGAAAGGCGCAACTGCAGCCACTTTTCCGGATGATAGAACAGCCAGCTCACCTTGGGATTCTCCCGGATCTGCGAGACCTTGGACCCCCGGGCGTCGCAGTGACAGATCAAGGTCCGGTCCTTTTCCGAAAACTCCCTCAGGATGACAAGCCGCACCTGAGGTCTGTCGCCCTCCAGGGTGGTGAGGGAGGGCTGGTGAAAGGGATTCCTGAAGTTGCCGACGCCCTCGTGGAGGAGTCTCCAACTCGATTCGAGAACGTCATCCAGTGTGGAGATCGTTTCATTTTTCGCAAAGACCATATAAATTCCCGTGTTGATGAAATTCCAAGTCTATTCCGGCAACCGAACGGCCGGCCGCGAAATGACCGGATTGAAAGGAATCATTCGAATCCCGCAAAGGTCTATCCGGCGAATTCCCGGCTTCCGGCCAGGTAAGCAAAACTGCTGTTCAACTGCACTTCGTGGTGCGGGAGGAGCAGGTACTTCCAGACTTTTCCGCCGTTTTTCAGGTTGTATTCCGAGGCATGCCGGCAGTATTGGAGGGCCGCTTTGGCTTTTCCCAGGACGTCCGGGTGCTGAAGCTGGCTGTCCATCTTGATTTCCACCAGGTAGATTGACTCCTCAGTCTCTGCAACAAAATCCGGCTCATACACCCGGGCCTGATGATCCCAGTAAATGCGAAACTGGCTGGGAGCGGGGCGGAGCCATTTTGTGACCGCCGCATCCTGTTCCAGCAGGGTGGCAAAGTCCTTCTCACTCTTGCCATCGAACTTGTAGAGGGAATGGCAGGCCTTCCGGAAGCCGGAGAAAACCTTCCGGGGAATCGCACTGGTCGGGGTGATGGTGTCCGTGTAGTGGTGAATGCTGTCTGCCAGAATCTTGGTCAGGTTATGGGGTTCGATCCGGGTGAAGGGTTTGACCACCGGTTCTTCGTAGGACCGGGTGGTGCAGAAAAAGTGCGGTTTCATCTGGGAATAGATGAAGCTGGCGATGTCCCGCTTGTGATACCGGATCACATTGAGGCAATCCTCTTCGCTCAGGTAGCTTTGCAGCCGGTCCATCGCCTGCCCCACGAGCTTTTGCAGCAGGTCCGCCTGGCTGTCATAGTCGATTAAGGGAAAATTGATCAGTTCGTTCAGGATCAGATTCTCCGGTTTGTCTGCCTGGATGCCGAACTTGCCGATCAGGGTTTCCCGGGCGTTTTCCTTGCGGTTCAGATACTGAATCAGGATTTCTTCAGTAACGGCGGGATAATACAGGTTCTTCGCATCCAGATCGAAATCATGGAAGCCGGAATCCACCTCATCCGTCGGCTGGATGACAATCCGCGGGATTTCAATGGTGTTCCGAATAAACTCGTCGACCGTGGATTCGTAGGCGTTCCGGATCTCCGTGATGATTTCGGTGGCGAAGAGATGCTGCTGGGGATCGGACAGGAGGGTGTCCCGCACCCGGCCGACCACGATTTCCTTGATTTCCTGCGCGGCCAAACCGGATACGCTCTTCACCACGCTGTTGACCTCGGGCAGGGTATCGTAGAGCGTTTTCCTGATTTCCAGTTTCAGCCCCGCTGTTTTCTTTTCCAGGGATTCGGGCAGGGCTTCCACGACCTTCCGTTCCTCTGCCAGCTTTTCCTCAAAGGCCGATTTGGCCACGACAACCTCTTTGGTTCCTTCGAAGCTGTCGGGATCGATCTCGATGATGTTCTGCTGCCGGATGATGGAGCCCGGCTTGTTGGCCTCTTCCAGGAGGCGCTGAAAGTTGTCGTGGGCGACGATGGTGAGCTTGTCCACCTTGCCGTTGCCCGTCCGCTTGCCGTAGGGCAGGCGCAGCCCGCGGCCGATGGTCTGCTCGGTCAGGGTTTCCGAAGCGGAAGCCCGGAGCGGAACAATCGTGTAAAGGTTGGTGATGTCCCATCCTTCCTTCAGCATGTTCACATGGATGACGATTTCGATCCGGTTGTCCGGGTCTTCCAGGGTCAGAAGCCGCTGGATATTCTCCTCCTTTTCCTCGCCCCGCTGGTTGGAATGGATCTCCATTACGCGGTCGCGGTAGCGGCCTTCAAAGAATACGTCGGACTGGATCAGGGACCGGACGCGGGAGGCATGGTCGGTGTCCCGCGTGACCACAAGCACAAAGGGCTTCACCAGTTTCTGTTTCTCGTCGCGGGCGTAAATTTCCAGGGCCACCCGGGTATCCTCGTGGATCCGGATGCCGTCCTCCAGCTTAATCCGGTCCAGCTCTTCCTGACTGTATGCCGCCGGGTCGAAATCCTTGCGGGTCGCCACGGCGGGCTCTTTCACAAAGCCGTCCTCCATCGCCTTTCCCAGGCCATACTGATAAACCACATTCTTGAAGAGCTTCGTGCCCCCGGTTTCCGTTTTCGGCGTTGCGGTCAGCTCGATGCCCAGCACCGGATTCAGTTCATTGATCACCAGCATTCCCCGCTCGGCCCGGTAATGATGGGATTCATCCATCAGGATGACCAGATCGTCCAGGTTTGCCAGGCGTTCAAAATAGGATTGGCCGATATATTCCGAGAGCCGCTTGATGCGCGGCTGTTTGCCCCCCTTGGTCTCCGCGTTGATCTTGGAGATGTTGAAGACATTGATGCTGATGGTTTCCTCGAAGAGGGACAGCGTCCCTTTGCTGGTGTAGTTGTCGCCGGTGATGATGCCGGGCGGCCGGTGCACGAAGTCGCCGATTCCGGGAAAGACGTACTTGGAGCTGCGGGGATTGGAGAAATCCTCGATGAGCTTGTTGTAGATGGTCAGGTTCGGGGCCAGGACGAAGAAGTTTTTGATCCCTTTCGCCTGATTGAGCCAGGCGATGAAGGCCCCCATGAGGCGGGTCTTGCCGACCCCCGTAGCCAGGGCAAAGCAGAGACAGGGAAAGTTGCGTTCAAATTCGGAAAAGACCTGGGGGACGCCGTTGCCGTCGGCCCGTTCGTCGAGAAAGGTCAGGACCTTGTCCCGCTCGGCCGTCAGGTCGGCAGCCTTCCGCAGGGTCAGCCGCTCCGCAATCCCGGCCAGGATCTCCAGGCTTTCCGTCTGGGGCGGGCGCAGGCTCAATCGATTACGGATGTAGGCGGCGAACTTGTCCATTTATTCCCCCATCCCGTCAAAAATATTCAACTGGTTGGAATTGGCGCCTCGGGTCTTCTTTTGTTCCTTCTCCTTTTCCAGGGCCGGCGGGCCGACGGGCACGAAGGCGGGTTCATCGGGGCTGCGGGGCATGTCCACAATGTTCAGGCTGTAGTCATCCCGGTCGAATTCGCAGCGTCCCAGGAGCATGGACGGGATCTTCCGGACGGTGATGCTGTCAAACCGGCTTTCCGCCCCCTCGAAATGGGACTTGCAGCAGATCAGCAGGCTCTCGTCCGGCTGCATCTCCTCGGAAATCCGGTCCAGATGCTCCGGCGTCAGATGCGTCGTGGTGGTGAAGATGTAGTCCTTTTCCGAGGACTGCCCCTGCTTCCAGTAAACGGCTTCATCGGGGCAGTAGCGGAAGTTTTCCTGCTTGGCCATGGCCGCGGCCAGCATGGTCGCGTTGTATTCCTCGTTGATGATCCACTGGCCGAAGCGGTCTTTCTTCAGGAGGCTCGGGGCCAGGTAATAATACTTGAAACCGCCGCCGCCCTGCCAGTTGACGGCCTTGGAAATGCCGCCCTGGTCCGTCCCGTCGCAGACCTTTTTCAGGCGGGGGATGATGTGGGTGTGGCAGTGCTCGCCCAGTTCCACCATGATCCACTTGCGCCCCATCTTCTGGGCTACCGCGCCGGTCGTGCCGGAACCGGCAAAGGAGTCGAGGACGAGGTCGCCGGGGTTGGTAGCTAAAGATAAAATTCGTTCAATTAGTTTCTCTGGCTTTGGGGTTGAGAAAACAGCCTGGTCTCC
Organism: uncultured Syntrophus sp.; assembly: GCA_964555065.1. Lineage (GTDB taxonomy): Bacteria > Desulfobacterota > Syntrophia > Syntrophales > Syntrophaceae > Syntrophus. Next base: position 63,876 of record CAZKRB010000002.1, on the reverse strand, counting down.
AAATAAATGTTTGGTATGAATACTTGCTTCTTTGTTATTGCCAACTTCATCATGTGGCCACCAAGTGCTTGGTGTAATTCCTCCTTTTAATTCTGATAAGTATTTCTTGAGCATTGGGCGGCCGTCGCCGCTTTTTCCAAATGTTATGCGGCCGTCTTTTCTCCATGCCTCGTATTGCGCTTCATTGCAACGCCAGTATCGTCCTTTAGGCGGTAGAAATGTTTTACCGGTTGGTCCGCAAATCTCAAATTGTCCTGCCGAATAAAATTTCCCTGCAGATAAATTTTCTGCCTTCCATGCTCCTCTTGGGTCGTTATCTGGATTAGTGAATTTAGCAACTTGAGCGTCGCTTCGTTCAATTCTTTTGATGGAAAAGTTTAGGGAATTTCTTGTGTAGAGAAGTAGATGATCATGAGTATTTGAAATAAATTTTGCTGTTTGATTTGGGGTGTAGGCTTTTTGCCAAACCACATTCGCCACAAAATTCCCCCGTCCGAACACCTCATCACACAGGACCTTCAGGTAATGCGCCTCATTGTCGTCAATGGTAATCCAGATTGAACCGTTCTCCGCCAGCAGCCGCCGGAGCAGCTCCAGCCGGTCCCGCATCATGGTCAGCCAGAGGGAATGTTCCAGTCCATCATCGTAGTGGGCAAAGGCGCTGCCTGTATTGTAAGGGGGATCGATGAAGATGCACTTGACCTGTCCGGAATAATCCTGTTCCAGCGCCTTCAGGGCCAGCAGGTTATCCCCGAAGATCAGCATGTTCTCCGTATTCCGCTCGCCGTAGGACAGATCCGGCTCCTCGATCAGAATCCTCGGCTCCAACTTCGGCTGAATCTCCTTGCCGATCCAGGTCAGTTCCAATTTCTGGTGGCTGTTCGCCATTATGAAACCCTGTCTATTCGAGACGTAGACAATGTCCTTTGCCGATATTGCCACGGCATTTGATCCCAGGTTTTACCATCAAGTTCCCTTCCGGCTCTCTTTTTATGGAAACCGCCCCACTGTTTGAAGAAAAAAGGAATCTTTTCCGCCAAACACTGGTTCCTGATATCAACGACCCATTCTTTCGCCATGGGTCGTGCACCGGGGCCGGATTCTCCGCCAACAATCACCCAGTCGATACCCCGTAAATCAAGGTCGGCCACCGGTCCCAACAGAGGCTCCACGGAAAGGAATTTGACCCGAGCACCTGTTGCTCGCAGCTGATCAATGCGGAAGGTATAATCGCTGTTCTCGACGGTCACGCCCATCCAGATATTATCCGCCCATGTCAGTATCGGATTCAAGGCTGCAAGACGTACCCCTCGCTTCGTAAGCACCTGAAAGGTATGCCAATATGCCCGCCGCATTACATCAAAGACCTGTTGAATGAATTCAACCGGGACCTCTTCTAAAAAAAGATCGCTCATGGAATTGACGAAAATGGTCTGTGGCTTTTTCCAGGAGAGAGGCAGCTCCAGTGAATGTGGATGAAGCGCCAATTCAAAACCCTTGGCATAATTCTTCTGTCCCATGGCCTGTAAACGTTTTGCCAAACGCTCGGCATAGCAATGCTTGCAGCCGGGGCTTATCTTGACACACCCGGTCACCGGGTTCCAGGTTGACCCGGTCCATTCGATTGCAGAATGAGTAGCCATGTCAGGTTCCTTTTAAAATGTGTTCGGCAATTCTGAGCGCTACTGGAGCACCTCTTTTGTTGCCGCAGGCAAAGCATAGCAGGTAAAGAGGATTGTTACGAGAATTATAGAGTGGTAAAGGGTGTTTTGCGACACCGGCGAAGGCGGTGCCCAGTCTCTCCACAAAGAAATCAGCAATTTTCTTGAATGTACCTGTTTTTGTGGTTATTTCTTCCTCTCCGAACAATCCTGGAATAAATTCCTTCTTGTAAGAAAGTTCCCTCCAATCCGAACAACCAAAAATGTCGTCAAGTTTTTCCTGCCAAGCATCTGGAATATTACCATCTTTCGTCAGCAGTCGGTTAACGCCAATGCCAAGTGGGAACAGGTACCACATATCGATGGCTTCTGTTCTGGCAATAGCCTCAATGGTATGCCAGGAAACGTTCATTCCGTAGGGATCCAGGAAAAGTACCGCCCGGATATTCCTTTGTTTCCAGGAAGTATCGCATACCCGATTGAGAACTTCATTGGCGTCTTCATTGATGATATGGATATTCTTCGCTTTATCGGGAAACTCTTCTTTTAGCTTTTCAAGTTGGGCACATTTTTCCGCATCCTGCTCGATAAGATAGTACTCAGCAAAACGGGGAACAATTTCCAGTGCAATTCTGGCGGATCCTGCACGATATGCCTCAGCTTCATCGCCTGCCAGGTCGGGGAATAAAAGATCCTGCTGGTTATCTTTACTTTTGATAGTCCTATAACCTGTGCCGGCAAATGCATCGATATATAAGAGTTGAAAAGGCCTGCTTTTTAGGGCTGTGGTATAGGCCGTCAGATATTTTTGCACACGTAAAAGTTTTTCATTTGTCCAGTCGCCGCCAAATTCTTGTGGGGTATCAGTCATTGTCCCTCCTGCGCTAAACCCATTCCGTTTTTCTTCGTAATGTTCTCTGCTCTTTCTGCCGAGGTGGCGGAAAAGTCACCTCTACCACTTCACGCTTCCTTTCACATTTGGAGCTATGAAAACTACACAACCCGCCAGCGGATGGTGAACAACTCCCGGGTGCTGCTCTGCTGCTGCAGCCGTGCCTCCACCTCGCCGATCAAGGTTTCCTTGCGCCGCTCGATCTCATCCTGGGCCTCAAAAAGATTGCGGCGCTTTGCGTTGCGCTTTTTCTCCAGTTCCTTGATCTCCCGCTGGGCATTCAGTTTTTCTTCAAGCCGCAGAATCTTCCGGGACTCGGTCTTCAGGAATTTGATTTCCCGATCCCGTTCTTTCAAATCGAACTCCAGGCCGCTTTTGAGGTCCTCGGCCCACTTTTCCAGCTTTTCCAACTCTTCATCAAAGAACCGGGAATTCCGGGCATTGATGGCCTTAACGATTCCGTCGGCTCTTGCATCGTAAATCTGATGAAGGCGGTCACGGCCGAGAAGGGAGCCTTCCAGGACGGAACAATCTCCCGGCAGCGAAAAAAGCTTCCGCGCCTGTTCCTCGTCAAGAACCGTCCCGTCGTTTGTAACGGCGGAGAAAATCAGATAATCCTCCTCATTCAGGGATTCCACCGTCAGGCCGAAGAGGGACAGAGTGCCCGACTGGCGGAGCAGAGGTTCCAGAATGGAAATCTTTACCGGATGGCCAGTGTAATCGAAGACGATTTCGGCTTCCGGTAGATGCTTTTCGGCGGCAGCCTGTAGAATGTTTTGTGCCAGGGGATGACCGATGCGGTAGACATGGGCATCCCGCACATTTCTGCCCAGCCGGTAAATGCCCAGGGGAATGGTGTCGCCGCGGAAGGGATTCGTCAGCAGCCGGAAGGCCGTTTCGCCGGGCAGAAACTCGGCATGCTGACGGAGGGCGAAGCCGGTTAGCTCCCAGAACCAGTTTTCATAGCGGTTCAGATACTCCATGCTTTCCCGGAGATTGACCCGCAGTTTCTCATGAACCTCTTCGTCGAAGTTCTCCAGCAGCTTCTGGCGGGTGACTTTCATATTCTCGTCAATCTCCGCTTCCAGCTCCTGCTGCAGGGCGTCGAAGGACGCCTGAATCTCTTCCGGCGATCGGCATTCCTGATAAATCCGGACGATGCGCTTCTCGAAATCCACGCCCGATTCGATGCGCCCCAGCACTTCATCACTGGCGCCGAACACGCCGCTGAACAGGGCGAACTTCTCCGACAGCAGTTCATAAACCCGTTGATCGGCGGCGTTGTTCCTGTTGAGAAAGTTGACCACCACCACGTCATGCTGCTGACCGTACCGGTGGCAGCGCCCGATTCGCTGTTCGATGCGCTGCGGATTCCAGGGGAGATCGTAATTGACCACCAGCGAACAGAACTGAAGGTTGATCCCTTCCGCCGCCGCTTCCGTGGCGATCATGATCTGGGCCTCTTCCCGAAAATAGTCCACCAGGGCCGCCCGCAGGTCGGCGGTGCGGGAGCCGGTGATCCGGTCGCTTCCCGCATGCCGGGCAAGCCACTGGCGGTAGATGTTTCGGGCCTGCTCGTCATTATGGGTGCCTTTGAACAGGACGATCCGGTCCCGGTAGCCGTTTTGGGAAAGGAGTCGAACCAGATAGTCCTGGGTTCTCCGGGATTCGGTAAAGATAAGGGCCTTCCGGGCGGCTCCCAAAGACCCGGCTTTGGCGAAACCCGCTTTCAGCGCCAGCAGCAGGGCCTTGCCCTTGGCGTTCTCCGAAATGGAGACCGCCAGATCCCGGAACGCCTCCAGGTCTTTTATCTCCTGAATAATGGCTTCCCGGTTGGCTGCCGTCAGCCGTTCTTCGTAATCGTCTTCACCCCATTCCTCCCTGAGTTCGTCGAGAATTTCAAAATCCGTCGTCAGGTCTTCAGCAACTGCGCCGGATGGTCCGGAATCCTTCAGCTTCGTTTTCAGCCGGTTCGCCATCGAGTCCAGCGCTCCGGCAATGGCAAAGGTGGACGAAGCCAACAGTTTCCGCAACACGAGGATCATCAGGGTGCGCTGACTGGCCGGGAGGGCCTGAAGGTTTTCGCGGCGCAGGTATTCTGAAACCAGATCGTAGAGTACCTGTTCATCTGGGGTGGGCACGAATTCCTGAGTAATGGGAATCCGGTTGGTATACCGGATATACTCCAGCACCTGCCGCCGGAGAGTTCGCCTGCAGACTGGTGCAAGGCGGGCTTTCAGCTCAGCGAAGTCGGTTTCGCTGCTCAGGCGGGAAAAGCGGCTTTTGAAACTCTGCAGATCGCCGAAGGCGTGGGGATCGATGAAACTGACCAGGCCGTACAGTTCCATGAGGGTGTTCTGCAGCGGCGTTGCCGTGAGCAGCAGTTTGGGAACATCCGGCAGGGCGGCTTTAAGGGCGCGGGCGATCTTGTTGGAGGTTTTGTAGACGTTCCGCAGCCGGTGCGCTTCATCGATGACCACCAGGTCCCAGGGGATGGCCTGAATCTGCTCGGCCTTGTTGCGGGCAAAGGGATAGGAGGTGATGACGATTTCCCCCTGGTCGAAGGGATTGTACCTGCCCTGCTTGATTCCCTGATTGAAGGACTTGGATTCCAGGATGATGGAGGGGAGAAAGAATTTTTCCCGCAGTTCCTGGTTCCACTGCTTGCGGAGACTGGAAGGGACGATGATCAGGATCCGGCGCTTGCGTTCCGCCCACTTCTGGGCCAGGACAATCCCGGCTTCGATGGTCTTGCCCAGGCCGACTTCATCCGCCAGGATGGCGCCGCGGGACAGGGGAGATTGGAAGGCAAAGAGGGCCGCATCCACCTGGTGCGGATTTAGGTCAACCTGGGCGTCCACCAGAGAGGCGGCCAGCTTTTCCAGGTTGTCCGAAGGGCAGCGCTTGGTCAGTTCATGAGCATAATATTTCGCGTGGTAATCCGTGAGGCGCATGGTCGTTTCCACCCAGTGGCAAGCACTGTCCTCATACATGGAAATCAATGAAATTTCAATGTGTTTTGTTGATTTATCCTGCTGTGGGGCGGAAACGTGCGATGAACAACGGCTGCTTTGGCAGCTTTGAGAAAGATGAAGAGATTCTCGAACAACAGCCAAAGAAAAGTTATAATGCATCCCGCTTCCTCGGTAAGTAAATCGCTGAAACCATTGACCAGATCTGCAAATTGAGGGTCCAAATGCGGATTAAGCGCAAGCGAAAAGGTTTATCTTATGGAAATGATGTGTGAAATTAAAACAATGCCCCTCAGGGAGGTTTGATTTTATGACGGGAATGAATCTAAGCCGCTTAGAACCTTTTGAAATCTGCACAATCCGGCCGCCGACGGAAAACGACAGCCTGACCTTCCGGCTGACCCGGAACTGCTACTGGAACAAGTGCAAATTCTGCCCCGTCTACAAGCTGGGCGCCGCCTTCTCCCGGCGCTCGCTCGATGAAATCCGGCGGGACATCGCGTGTGCAAAGGCCCTCGATGATCTGATGCGGGAGCGGGGGATCGGCATTTCGCGAAATAGCCGGGCGGATTACGGCAAACTGGCCGGGCTGGCCGCCGAGATTCTCCAGGCCGGAGGGAAGGCCGGCCATGAGGGGCAGCCCCGCGGGGCGACGGCGGAGCTTCCCGACGATGTCGATCCCAGGCTGGCCTGGTTTTTCTCCTGGTTCAACGATCAGCCGACCTTCGAGGACAACCTTTCCCACCTGCTGAGCTGGCGGCTGGCCGGCGGCGAAACCTGTTTCCTGGGCGATGCGGACGGGCTGATTCTGAAGCCGGACTTTCTGTCCGCGGTCCTCGGCGAAATCAAATCCCGTTTTCCCTCTCTCCAGCGCTTCACCGTTTACGGACGGACGAGAACGGCAGCCAGGCAGCGGAGCCTGGCCGACCTCCGGGAGATGGCCGCCGCCGGACTGAACCGGGTGCATTTCGGCCTGGAAAGCGGCAGCGATCGGGTCCTGGCCTTCATGAACAAGGGGGAAAGCAGCGCGGAGCACGTGGAGGGCTGCCTGAAAATCAAGGAGGCGGGCCTTTCCTGCTCCCTTTACATCATGCCCGGCCTGGGCGGAGTGAAGCTTTCCGAGGAGCATGCCCTGGAGACGGCGCGGGTCATCAATGCCGTTGCCCCGGATTTCGTCCGCCTCCGGACGCTGGAGATCTTTCCCCGGACGCCCCTGGAGAGGGCCGTCAAGGACGGCGAGTTTGAGGAGTGCCCGGAAGAGCAGGTCGTTCGGGAGCTGAGGGTGCTGATCGGCAGCATCGAAGCCGAGACGGAGCTCCTCAGTGACAGCGCATCCAATCTCCTCGGGTTATACGGAAAACTTCCCGGTGACCGGAGCCGGCTTCTGCAGGCCATCGACGACTACCTGGCCCTGGGGGAGCGGGAGAAACGGGTCTACAGTTTTCATTCGCGGTTCCACTCCTTTCTCGGCCAGTACGGCGGGCTTCCCGAGGATCTTTATGAAATCCTGAGCCCCTATTTCACCGATGAGGGCATGGACCTGAGCCGCTGCCCCGATGACAGGCTGGTCAGCCTCACCCGGACGATCCGCTCCCGCCTGATGCCCTGAGGATGGCAGCGGAAAACGGACGCCCTTGAGTCCTGTTCAGAGGGCGGTCAATCTTCTCCGACGTTTCTGGAAGGGATGGAAACCCGGGCACCTGACCGGGCACATGGCCGGCCAATCAATACTCAGAGACTCGCAAAATAGGCTTCCCGGCAGGCGTTTTCGATTTCCACGAGGGCGGCGAAGGCGTCATTGAAATCGGTTTTTCCGACGGTGAAGACCCCGTGGCCGTAGACGATGACGCCCCGGTGACCGGCCAGGGCGGGGGGGACGGTGTGGCAGAGTCCATGGGGGCCCGTGCCGACTTCGCCGGGGACGATGGGAACGCCGGCGGCCTGCCGCGGACGGGGGCAGCACAGATGGCACTGTCCCCGCAGTTCGCAGGTTGGCTCTTCGCAGGACAGGGACAGGATAACGGAAAATTTCGGATGGCCGTGGAGGACGGTCCGGTTGGCTCCCTGGGCCACAATCGCCCGGTGGGCGCTCAGTTCGCTGGAGGCGGTGATGCCGACGCAGGAGGAGCCGTCCAGGGGGACAGGGTCGATGCAGGCCCGCAGCTCGTCCAGGGAGCTGCCCGTCTGGCTGATGTAAAGGGTCTCGTTGAAGAGGCAGGAGAGGTTGCCGAAATAGGAGTCGACCAGCCGGCAGTCCACGGTGGCCTTCCCCGCTTCTTCCATCGCCGTCAGGACCGCCGCCTCATCCCGGAAAGGGCCGGTCAGAAGGGAAAAATCCAGCCGGGCGGGTGGAGCGAGGTGCCGGGCCGCCTGCTGAAACGCCTTCTGCTGCTCCGGGCTTGCGCCGCCGGCCCGGCTATCCCGGAGATAATCGGCGAAGAATTTGACGAAGCAGGCGAAGCAGGCGGAGCTGTAGGTCACGAAGGCCTGCTCGGGGCTGACCGTGCCGGAGGTGACGATCCCCCGGCCGGGGATGATGGCGCACTTGCGGCTTTTAAGCGCGCGGATGATTTCCCTGGAGTCGAAAGCCGTCACGACGGGCAGGTCGTGGAGAAACGTCCGGGTTTCCGTGTCCTGCGGTTCAATGATCCCCTTGGGGGCGGTCCGGGCCAGGAATTCCACGGCGGTGCGGTAAGGTTCCGCCGGCGGCGCGAAGAGGAGAGCGGAGATGTGCAGCCCCGCAAAGACCTCTTCAAGGAGGGGGCGGGCTTGATCCTCCCGGTTCCAGAAGAGCTCGGCATCCCGGGCGCCCAGCAGGGGGGCGCCTTCTTCGGCGAGTCCGGAGCGGACCAGCTTGTCGACGTACTTCCGGATCAATTGTTCCATGCCGTCCTCACCCATCGTCCAAATTCATCTCCCCGCGCAGGCTTCGGCGATCCGATCGGCTTTCCTCTGTGCGGCCAGTGTGCGCCTGCCCTGCCGATTCCTCCCGCCTGGCGGTCATCCTTGATCTGAAACCGGAATCAGTCTGTTTCCTCCCCGTCCCAGGCAATGCCCAGCGCCGCGGCTTTTTCGCGGGTCGGCCGCCCCTCCTCATCGAGGCCGCGGATGCGCCGGTAGGCCGCCCGGGTCTGGAGAAACTCGGCCCGGTCCAGGGGCGGAATCTCCAGGTGATCGTCCCCCGTTCCCGTCTCCTCGAAGAAGCGGGCGGGCAGGTCATCGTCGGCGCCGCGGAATCCGTTTTCGAAGTTCATGATCCGCTCCGCGTAATCGATCCGCTCCCCCGCGGTCAACAGGTCATCGGCCGTGGATTCGATCCCGGTCACGGCGGTGTAAATCCGGGCGTATTCCTCCAGGGAGGCGGCGGCGAAGACATAAGTGCAAGCCGACAGGGAATCGACGGCGGCAAAGAGATCTTCCGCCCCCTTGATGATCAGGGCCTTGCCGCTGAAGGAAAAGCGGTCCGTCGCCACGGGCTTGCGCAGGATCTCGGAACTGATGGGATAAGCCCGAAGGTGGCATCCCCCCCGGGTCGAGGTGGCATAGGCCAGGGCGAGCCCGTAAGCCCCCCGGGGATCGTAGCTCGGCAGTTCCAGGCCCTTCACCGTCATGGCCGCCTCCGGCCTTCCACAGGCCTGCGCGTAAGCCGCCGCCCCCTGTCCCAGGGCCTGTCCGATGCCTCGCCCGGTCCCGATTTCCCGCAGCAGGGTGAGGATCTCCCGAGGTTCAAGGTCTTGGCCCCGGATTTCTCCATGGCAGGCCAGGGTCGCCGCCGCCGAGACGGGGTCCATCCCCAGTTCGGCGCACAGCCGGTTGGCCTCCATCACCGTTTCCAGGTCGGTGTTCTCCAGCAGGGCGCTGAAATGAGAAAGGGCTTCGAATTCCGGCAGGCTCCGTCCGTCCGCCGCGATCCTTTTGCAGCGGATGGGGCAGCCGAGGCAGCCCGTCGGGCGGGGGGCATAGCGCTGATGGAGGGCGTAGGCGTTCATCTGCCGGGCCGCCTCAAAGCGGGTGCGGCGGAAGTTTGCCGTGGGCATCATCCGCCGGGCGTCGATGAGGTCGTAAAGGGCTGCCGTTCCGTACCGGGCGATCCCCAGTTCCCCGAGGAGGAACGGTGAGGCCGCCATCAGGCGCTCCACATCCCCGGTCGCTTTTTGCAGTGCCGCGGGATCGGCGATGGGCGTTTCACCGGATCCCCGGATCGAAAGGTATTTCAGATTCTTTGCGGCGAACAGAAGCCCCAGGCCGTTCCGGCGCGCGGCATAGCGGCCGTCCACGATGATACTTGCAAAACGGACCCCCGCCTCCGCCGCCGGACCGACGAGAGCGACCGCCCCCTTTTCTCTCAGCCGGGCGCAGGCCGTGGACGTTGCCTCTCCGGCCAGGAGCGACGCGTCCACGAGGGTTACCCGGTCATCGGCGATTTCAATGCCGCAGAGGCCCCTCGCGCGGCCGGTGACGATCAGGCCGTCCCACCCGGCTTTCTTCATGGCCGTTCCCAGCGACCCGCCGACGGCGGCATCCCCCACGGTGCCTGTCAAGGGGGAGCGGGACATGACCGTCAGCAGGCCCGAGGTCGGCGCGGCCGTATCCCCCAGGGGGCCGGTAAAGAAGAGCAGCGGCATGTCCGGGTCGTCCCAGTTCCGGGTGACCTGCTTCCGCAGATAAGATCCCGCCAGTCCCCGGCCGCCGATCCAGCGGGCGTAGAGCTCCGGTTCCGGCCGCTCCGCTTCCCACCGGCCGGAAGACAGGTCGATTCTCAGGATTTTTCCCCGCCAGCCCTTCATCGGTCTTCCCTGATCATGCATCGCGTTCTCCACCATGGACGGTCTATGATAAGCATAAGCCTCGGGAATTATCAATCCTGCGTCTGAAGGCGGCAGGATCCCGTCAAAGCCGGCCAGCTTGCCCGAAATGTCGGCTGTTTACATCCGGAAACTATAATCTGCACGGTTGTGCCTCTTATTGAGCGTGTTATGCTGATCGATAACTTGACCTTGCTGAAGGCGGCGTTTCGGGACTGTTGCCGTTAAAGCTGCGCCATGGATATTTTCCAGCCTTTTCTTGACTTTTGGCCTGCAGTGAGATACGGAGGCAGCATCTGTTTTTCGTTGTCCCCGATCGGATCGAGCCCTGAAATCTGTTAATGCGGTCATTATCGAACCATGGCGGCTCCAACCCTAAAACAACATGGCCTATAGTGATGTCTCCCTCCTAAAGAGCCCGGGCAGCGACTCCGGCGATCGGCCGCGCCGGTATACGCTGTGTACGACCTTCCGCTGCAACCTCGCCTGTTCTTATTGCTATGTATCGAAGAACCCCTCCACCATGTCCCTGGAGACCGGCGGAAAAGCTCTGGATTTCATCTTTCAGCATGCCCCGCCGGAGAGCCGGATCGAGATCGGCTTTTTCGGCGGAGAGCCGCTGCTGGAATTCAGCCTTCTGCGGGAGATCTGCCGCCTCCTGGTGGATCATCCCAAGTATGATCCCGGGCGGGTGAGCCTGACCCTCACGACCAACGGGACCATTTTTTCCGCCGAAATCGCCGATTTCCTGAAAAGCCACCGGTTCAAAGTATGCGTGAGCTGCGATGGACTCCCCCGGGTGCAGAACCTCATGCGGCGCACCACGGACGGGAAAGATACGGCGGAAACCGTCGCAGGGACGCTGATCGCGGCACAGCAGGTCCTGTCTCCCGTAATGGTCAATGCCGTCTTTCACCCTCAGACCTTTCGCTTCCTGCCGGAGACCCTGGATTACCTGGCTGGCCTGGGGCTGCGCTATCTCTATTTCAATCCCGATTATTCCGCCGCCTGGACGCCACAGGAGGCGGCGGAACTCCCCGCCGTCTATGAGGCCCTGGCGGAGCGTTATGTCGCCTGGTATCTGAATGGTGAACCCCGCTTCCTCAATCTGCTGGATACAAAGATCGCCGTTCTCATGCGCGGCGGCTATCATCCCTCGGAGCGCTGCCAACTGGGCACGGGGGAGATGGCCATCACTCCCGACGGCGGCTTGTATCCCTGCGAGCGATTGATCGGGTCGGGGCAGGGAGAAGCCTATCGGATCGGCTCCGTCGATCAGGGGGTGGACCTTTCCCGGCTCGTCTGCCACTGTGTTCCCGAGGGTTCGATCAATGCGGAATGCCGGGAATGCGGGATTCGAAACTTCTGCATGAACTGGTGCGGCTGCTCCAATGTCTTCATGACCGGCTATTACAACCGCGTCGGGCCGTTCCTCTGCGCTTCGGAGCGGGCCCTCATGGAGGTCGCGCTGGAGGTTTTTACAACCCTTGAGCGCCGGCTCGGGCCGGTCTTTCTTCACCATTTTTCCGGAATGACCCAATTGAACAGCCGCCTGGAGATGAAGGAATCGTCTCATATTGTTGACTCAAGAGTGAAACGTTGAAAGGGAAGGGAGGAAGGCTATGCTTGAAGATTGGAACAGTCCCATCGGCGGGAACTGGGCATATTTGGTAAAAAATAAGAAAAGCATCGGGGAGTTCATCAAGGCGAATGCCATTCAGGCCGTTGCCGTCAAAGCCGTCGCCGCGGCAGCGGTCACGGCCAAAGCTGCCAAAGCCGCTGCGGAACCCGCAAAGGCGGCGAAATACCTGGACCTGGATATCCGTGGCGGCATGAGAGTGCCTCATCTGCACTTCAACAATAAAATCTACATGCTGGATGAAAAACAGTGGGCCGCGTTCTCGGGAGCGATCGTTGCCGACGTGAAGGCCAAACTTGCGAAAACCAAAGAAGTAAGTTTTGAAGAGGGAATGGCGCTGGCGAACCTGTCTCAGGCCATGAAATAAGAAAGGATCGTAAGGCGGTGATTCTCATAGGACACTGAGACCATAGGTCATCTTCCGGCGAATACAAAACCCTTAGGCGTCCATGCTTAAGGGTTTTTTGTGCCTCGACAGAAATTATTTCCAGGGCTCTTCCTGCAGCCGTTCTCGGCAACCGCCCCGAGAGGCGCCTGCCGATCCCGGTCAGGGGGTGCTCGAAGCATTCCAACAGGTGAAAGGAGTCAAGCCATAAAACAGATTGAGATTTTGTAGAAGGGATGTGGTAGTTTAAGAACATAGAGAAACATGCCGGTAAAGGCGCGGGAACAACGAAGGCTGAAAATAATCAACCACTTGAATTAAATTTCATATAAAAGCGAAAGGGAGGAAAGGATATGGCGAAAAAGATCGCGGTTTTTGTCGGAAGTCTGCGCAAGGAGTCCTTCAACCGAAAGATGGCCAGGGCGCTGACGGCGCTGGCGCCGGAATCCCTGGCGTTGGAAATTGTGGAGATCGGGCAGCTTCCCCTCTACAATCAGGATTATGACGATGAAGGGGCGCCGCCGGCGGAGTATGTCGAGTTCCGTCAGCGGGTGAAGTCCTTTGATGGCGTCCTGTTCGTCACGCCGGAGTACAACCGCTCCGTTCCAGCGGTGCTGAAGAACGCACTCGATGTCGGTTCGCGGCCGTACGGTCAAAGCGTCTGGGGAGGTAAACCCGGGGCGGTGGTCAGCGTCTCGCCGGGAGCGATCGGCGGCTTCGGCGCCAATCATCATCTCCGGCAGTCTTTTGTCTTCCTTGATATTCCCATTTTGCAGCAGCCGGAAGCGTATATCGGCGGCGCGGCGCAGCTCTTCGATGGGGAGGGAAAGCTGGCCAACGAGGGCACCCGCGACTTCCTCGCCAAGTTCATGGAGACTTTTGCCGCCTGGGTTGAAAAAAACACGACCGCAAACCGTTGAGACGGTCGGGATAAAAGGCGGCGGAGCGGACGACCGGAGCTGGAGTTTAGCCTTCAAAGCAAAGAAAGGAAAGTGACGATGAAACACTTCAATCTTATGCTCATTGCGCCGCTGTTGATCACAATGCCGGTCTCAGCATTCGCCCAGACCACAACCTGGAAAGTCGACAAGGCGCACACTTCAGTAAAGTTTGAGGTGGAACACCTCACGGTATCGCTGGTGGCGGGTCAGTTCCTGGATTTCGACGGCGCCATGGTTTCGGACAAAAGTGATTTTACCGATGCCAAAATCGATTTTACCGTTCAAACGAAATCCGTCTTCACAAATGTTGAGATGCGGGATCAAGACCTGAGGTCTCCTCGATTTTTAGACGTGGATAAATATCCCCGGATGACATTCAAAAGCACGGCCTTTGAAAAACGAAGCCAAGGAAAATATGTCCTGACCGGTTACCTCACCATCAAAGATGTCACCAAGCAGGTAAACTTCGACGTCAAGTATTTCAATACAGTGCTCGATCCCTGGGGAAATACGAGAACCGGCTTCCGAGCGATGTTGACGATTAACCGTTTCGACTATCACATCTCTTACAAGGAATATTTCGGCAACAATGTCCTGGATATAGCGCCGGACGTGCAACTCATGATCGATACGGAACTCACCAGAAACAAATAATCGTCAGCGATTACAGAGGGAAGAGAGGATTGGCCGCAATCAATCGATTGAGATCCCGATGAAGGAGGGAGCTGCCAAAACAAACTCACCCGCGGAGGATGCCTGAGGGCATGGTGTTATTGACTACGGAGGAATGGATATGGATACGACAAGACGTGAATTTCTTGGCACGACTCTCAGCGCCGCAACCCTGACCCTGATGATGGCGGGTGCCGCCGAGAAGGTGCTTGCTGCCGAGGGTGCCGCACCACCGTTGGACTATGTGGCCGGTACGGCGGAGCGACGGCTGAACATCCTTGATCTCTACGAGCTGGAAAACGAAGCCGGGAAGATTATCCCGAAGGGGCCGTTCGGCTATATCGCCGGGGGATCCGATGATGAATGGACGCTCAAAGAGAACACGCGCTCATTCGATGACGTGCGAATCATGCCGAGGTATCTCGCGGGAGTGACCATGCCTGATACCCGGACGACTCTGCTCGGTTCGAAAGTAGAGACGCCCATTTTTGTGCCTCCCATGGCTGCCCATGGCCTGGCGCACAAGAGCGCTGAAAAGGGCACTGCGCGCGGCGCGACCGAAGCCGGCGCTCTGTTTTGCGCCCAGACCCTTGCCAACACTACCCTGGAAGAGATTGCGAAGGCCGGTCCCGGACCGAAGTGGTTCCAGCTCTACTATACGGCTGACCTCGGCATGAACCGAGAAATGATTCAGCGTGCGAAAGCCGCCGGCTGCACGGCCATCGTGTTTACGGTGGACCTGGAATGGGCGGGCAACCGCGAAAGAGACCTGCGCACCGGTTTCACCTTCCCGGCCTCCCTGCCGTTTCCGAACTTGCCGAACGCCAAATCCGGCGTCACCCTGGCGGAGTTATTCAAAGTGTTCAAACGCAACCTGGATTTTTCCGATATCGAATTCATCCGGCGAGAATCCGCCCTTCCGGTTGTCGTCAAAGGGATTTTGTCGCCGGAGAACGCGAAGGAGTGCGTCGCGCACGGTGCGTCTGCAATTCAGGTTTCCAATCATGGAGGCCGGCAACTGGACAGCGTGCCCGCCTCGTTCAAAGCGCTGCCGGGCATCGTAGAGGCAGTGGGCGGGAAAGTTCCTGTCTTCCTTGACGGCGGCGTGCGGCGTGGCACCCACGTCTTCAAAGCGCTGGCGATGGGTGCATCCGGGGTGGCCATTGGGCGCCCGACCCTCTACGGGTTGTCACTCGGCGGATGGCAGGGGGTAAAAACGGTATTCGATGTCCTCAACAAAGAATTACTGCTCGCGATGAAGCTGGCAGGCTGTGAACGCATCGAGGATATTTCGCACCGATTCGTTGCCTGAAGCTGATCTGGAAGCGGGATAAGCTGAGGAGCTGCCGGGACTCCCCGAAAAGCAATCTGTAGACCCCAGATGGAAGGTATGGCATGAAAAACAAGAGTGAGGGGCGTGCCTGCGCCATCTGCGGCAAGACCTTTTCCCGGCAGGACCTTGTTCCCGCCGAAGCCGTCCGTGACGTTATCACCCGGGAGATTGTCCGCGACCATCCCGGCTGGTCTCCCGGGAGCTTTATCTGCCGAACGGACCTGGAAACCTATCGGACGAATTATGTCCGCTACCTGCTCGAAGCGGAAAAGGGTGAGCTTTCGGCCCTGGAGCAGGAGGTGCTGAACAGTATCCGGGAGCAGGAAATCCTTGCCACGAATGCGGATGCGGAGTTCGAAGAGAAGTGGACCCCGGGCGAAAGGATGGCGGATCGCATCGCATCCTTCGGGGGAAGCTGGACCTTCCTCATCTGCTTCTTCCTGTTTCTGGTGCTTTGGATCGGGGTGAACTCCCTGGTCCTTTTCCTGCGCCCGCCCGATCCCTATCCCTACATTCTCCTGAACCTGATTCTTTCCTGCCTGGCGGCGATCCAGGCTCCGATCATCATGATGAGCCAGAATCGGCAGGAGGCAAAGGATCGCCATCGTTCGGAGCATGACTACCAGGTGAACCTCAAGGCGGAACTTGAAATCCGCAGTCTCCATGAGAAGATCGATCACCTCCTTGTCCATCAGTGGGATCGCCTGGCCCAGATCCAGGAAATTCAACTCGATCTTCTGGAAGAAATGAACCGGAGAAGATGAGGTTCGTCCCGCTCAGGACTGAAATCGTGCAACAGGTTGTGCGAAAAAAAGATCAAGGGGCAACCAAACCAAACTGAGGAACGCCGCATGTTGAAACCGAACCGGGTTCTGCTCCTCTACCTGCTGCTCTTTTTTCTGGCCCTCGGGTTCTCCGGCATCTCTCCCAGGGACCCCTTCACCTGGTTCCTGGAGGTCCTGCCGGCGCTCATCGCCCTGGGGATCCTGGCCGTCACCTTCAGAAAATTCCGCTTCACCACGCTCGTCTATTTTCTCCTCCTGGTCCATTCCCTCGTGCTGATGATCGGCGGGCACTGGACATACGCCGAAGTCCCGCTCTTCAACTGGCTCAAAGAGATCGGCGTCTTCGAGCGGAACAATTACGACAAGGTTGGGCACTTCATGCAGGGATTCGTTCCGGTGATGGTGGCGAGAGAAGTCCTGATCCGGAAGGCCGTCGTCAACGGCCGGGCCTGGACGAACTTTCTGGCCGTGGCCGTCGTCCTGGCGGCGAGCGCCTGTTATGAATTCATCGAATGGTGGATTTCCGTTCTGGGCGGCAGCAAAGGCGACGCCTTTCTCGGGACCCAGGGATACGTCTGGGACACCCAGTCTGACATGCTCTTCTGCCTGATTGGGGCCTGCGCCGCCATCCTGACCCTGGCAAAGCGCCACGATGTCATGCTGAGAAAAAGCCGGTCATCCGTGCTCTCCTCGTAGGTGCCGGAACAGCGAACAAGTGAACCGTGGAATTTCTGGAGAAGGGCGAGGCGGCAGGATTCCTTCGCCTGGAGTTGCCGCATCGTTCCGGCTTTTCCACCCTGTATCCACCGGGAAAAAGCGTGTAATCATCAGGTAGTGATGGGACTTCGGTGCCGCAACGAAGAATTCGAGCCGCTCTTTCCTTGAATGCCGCCTTGAACCCAGGGGGAGCCGTAAGCGGTTCCCTTCCTGCCCCTGCCCCGACCTGGCGAGCCTTCCGAATATGTTTTTTCCGGTTTTTTCCCAGGGGAATGTGCTATAGTGCGCGCCTTGCCGAGAACAGGGAAGGCGCGCGCGGGTTCCGAGGCATGCGATCAGCCTCCGCGAATAAAAAGATATTTTACCGGATTCCTCAAGGATGACCATTGATGACTACCATGACCAGAGACACCATGATCCTCAAGCGCAGGGAAATCCCTCCCCTCAAATCCTACAACGGGCACATCGCCGCCCGGCAGGGACCGATCAAACATTCCTGGTCCACGCAGCCGGGCTCCTTCTTCCGGATCTGCCGGGATGAGGCCCTCTCCCTGGAGGTGTCCTTCCCGGAGGGAAATCCCCTGTGCCGGGTTATGCTCTACACGAACCTTCTCGGGGCGGCTGAGGAATGGCGGGAACTGGAATTTCGGAACAGCGGGTCGGGAAACTTTGCCCTGTCGGTCATGCCGCGGGAATGCGGCATCTTTCTGTTCCGGCTGAAGCATTCACCGGACGGCGGGAAAACCTGGTATTGGGATGGAATCCCCGTCGGAAAAGTCATCGTCGATCCGGCGGACACCCGCGATATCCGGATGTACACCTTTATCCCCAGTGTGTCGGGCCATATGGGCGACTGGATCGAGGCGCTGGAGCACATTGGCGGGCTCGGGTTCAACACCGTCCATCTGCTTCCCGTGACGCAGATGGATTTTTCCGAAAGCCCCTACGCCGCGGCGGATCTCTTCAGCATCGATCCCTCCTTTCTCGATCCCTCCGATTCCCGCGAAGGGCTGGACCAGTTCGAGGATTTTGTCCGTGCGGCCCGCGACCGGGGAATCAAACTCTGCATCGATGTCGTCCTGAACCATATCGGCGTTTCCAGCCTGATGGCCAAACGCTGCCCGGAATGGCTGGTTGCAGATACCGGCGAGGCCGACGGTCTCATGCGGGCCGGCTGCTGGCACATGAACAAGTGGATCCGGTGGGAAGACCTGGGAAGAATCCAGTACAATCAGCCCGAACCGAAGATGCGGCGGGAGCTGTGGGACTATATGCAGCAGTATGCCCTGTTCTGGGCGAATTATGCGGCCTATACGGGCGGAATGATCCGCCTGGACAACCTGCATGCCAGTGATCGGCGTTTCATCATCGAACTGATCGGCATCCTGCGCGGCGCTTATCCCGATCTCATCGTTCAGGCGGAATTTTTTTCCGATTCCAACACGCTGCTGAAAGCCTCCGCCCGGTGCGAACTCAACCTGCTGCTGGCCAATGCCTGGGAACATCCCTTTGCCGAAAACCTACGGGAGTACCTCCTTTACCTCCATGAAATCAGCACCAGAATCCGCTTCCTCACCCCCATCACGACCCACGATACCGGCGCTCCGGCTCAGCTCTACGGAACGCCGGAAGCGGCGGTGGCGCGCTATTTTACCCTGGCTCTGATGGCCACCGGCCAGACCGGCATCGTCCAGGGGACGGAGCATGGCGTCCTCGAAAAGATCGATTTCATCGGCAGGAAACGCTCGGTGACCTTCCCGTCGCCCCATCGCTTCAATGCAGTGATCCGGAAGGTGAATGCCATCCTGGAGAATTATTTCCTCTTTCACGAAGGCGGCAACCTTCGTTTCGTCGATCAGGGGAACGGCGCGCTGATTGCTGCCGTGAGGGAAGGGCGGAGGAACCCCGAAGAAAGGTTCCTGCTCGTTTCAAACCTCGATACGGCCCATTCCTATAAGCTGAGCCTGCCCCTCGTCGACCTCCAGCCGGAAAAGAAGCGCTTCCGGCTCCATGAGATGATCCGGGGTGACCGGATCATCCTGGACGGCGAAGCGCTGGAGATCGAAGTGGAAGCCTGCGGCATCCGGGCCTATCGAATCGAGCCATAGCTTTCGATCCTTCCTAGAGGGTGATTTTCATTGACAGACCTGAGGCCTTTCCCTATACTCGCGCCCGCGAAGGGGAAATTATTTATATTATGTTCCTGTTCAAATTACTAAAGGGATAAGGAGGTCATCATCATGTCGGACAACTTAGCGAATCCTGCACCCCTGGGGCTCATGGGTTTCGGAATGACAACCGTTCTTTTGAACATTCACAATGCCGGATTTTACGAACTGGGCGCCGGAATTCTGGCCATGGGCATCTTTTACGGCGGCCTGGCCCAGATCATCGCCGGGATCATGGAGTTCAAAAAGGCCAACACCTTCGGCACCACGGCCTTCACCTCGTACGGTCTTTTCTGGCTTACTTTGGTTTTTCTCATTTATTTCAACGGACAGTTCGGTCCCCCGAAGAACAGCGAAGGCTTCCTGACAGCCTATTTCTTCATGTGGGGGCTCTTTACCTTCTTCATGTGGTTCGGGACCTGGAAGGCCACCCGCGCGCTCCAGGCCGTTTTCCTGACCCTGACCATCCTGTTCTGGATGCTGGCCGCCCGGGATGGATTCGGCTGGAAAGGCTCCTGGGCAATTTTGACCGGGTATGAAGGGATCGTCTGCGGCTCCCTGGCGATTTACACCGCCATGGCCCAGGTTCTCAACGAAAGCTTCGGCCGGACTGTGCTTCCTCTGGGGGCGAAGTAATTTCGCTGGTTCTCTTTCGGTTGCTGTATCCTCTTGCCGACGGGAATTTCTTGCCATAGAAATAAAAAGCAACGCTTCCGGCAGTTCTGCCGGGAGCGTTGTCATTTGAGGTCCTCACTGTGCTTGCGCTGGTAACCATTTTTTTCTCGTCCGTGGTGATCGCCCTTTCCGGGGCCATGATGCCGGGGCCGATGCTGACGGCCACGATCAGTGAGAGTTCCCGCCGCGGGATCTGGACCGGTCCGTTGATCGTTGCCGGCCACGGGATCCTGGAACTGGCGCTGCTGATCGCCCTGATGGTCGGTCTGGCCCCGCTCCTCCTGCAGGATGGAGTTTTTACCGTGATCGCCCTGGCCGGTTCCGTGATCCTGGTCTGGATGGCCTATGGCATCTTCCGATCGCTGCCTACCCTGCGCCTGGAATGGCGAGCCTCGGAAGAGCGTCAGGGGAGGCTCCTCCTTTACGGCGTTCTGACAAGTCTTGCCAATCCCTACTGGTATATCTGGTGGGCCACCATCGGCCTGGGGTATATCGCCCAATGCCGGATGGCCGGAATGCCGGGCATTGCCGCTTTCTTTGCCGGTCACCTCCTGGGGGACCTGGCGTTTTACAGTCTGGTCTCGGTCACCGTGGCCAAAGGCAGCTCCTTCCTCAGTGATCGCCTCTATCGGCAGGTGCTCGGCGCCTGCGCCGTTTTCCTCGTCGGTTTCGCCGGGTACTTCGCCTTTGCCGGCCTCCGGACGATCCTGTCCTGACCGTTCTTCCAATCCCGGATCGCACCCATCTCCTCCGGCGCCTGATCGATGTCCTCTCGGGCAGCTTGTGTGCACCTCTGATTATCGCCTGTCGGTCCTCCCTAATCGGGTAGGGCATGTCCGGTTCCCTCCCTGTTTTCCGTACTTCGCCTCCATCACCGCCCCGCCAGCCTCTCCGAGCCGGTATGATGGAGCGGCGACCGGGAATCTTCCGCTCACCTTTCCAGGGCTTGAGGCTGTCGGGGAGAGGGCGGGATCCCGTCCTTTGCAGGGGTGGCACGATGAATGAACTGCATAAAACGATCAGCACATCTTCCGCTGCCCAAGGATGATAGGATAAGGGAATCGAGCGCCTCCGGCGGCACTCTGCGGGAGAGGAAAGGCTCCTTGACAAGGGACCTGTTTGTTTGAATAATGCCTTGTGGAATCAGGGAGTCAGGAAGAAGGGAAAATGGAGGTGACATGATGGGCAAAATTTTTTCAAGAGGCGGAAAAC
>CAZKRB010000002.1:19264-42919 GCA_964555065.1 uncultured Syntrophus sp. | reverse complement strand
AGAAGGGAAAATGGAGGTGACATGATGGGCAAAATTTTTTCAAGAGGCGGAAAACGACTTTTTTCAAGAGGGGTTACCTTCCCCCGAGGGATGATAGCGGCCATGATCCTGGCCCTTTTGCTTTTGTCCTGCAGCACGGTTCCCCTCACCGGGCGAAGCGGCCTCAATCTGGTATCCGATTCCCAGGTTACGACCATGGGTTATCAGCAGTATTCCGATGTGCTGAAGAAAGCCAAGCTGTCCAATGATGCCGCAAAAGTGCAGATGGTCAGGCGGGTTGGGGGCAGAATCGCCGCGGCTGCGGAATCTTTTCTGCGGGAGTCCGGGGCGGCTGCGGATGTGGCGCTATACAAGTGGGAATTCAACCTGATCGAAGACGACAAAACCGTCAATGCCTGGTGCATGCCGGGCGGTAAAGTGGCCGTCTATACGGGAATTCTGCCCATTACGAAGGATGAAACGGGACTGGCCGTTGTGGTAGGTCACGAGGTCGCCCATGCCATTGCCAAACACGGAAATGAACGGCTCAGTCAGGCCCTTCTCGTTCAACTGGGGGGCATCGGACTGTCTGCCGCCCTGTCCACCCAAGCCGCGGCAACGCAGGAAATTTTTCAGCAGCTCTACGGAGTGGGCACGAGCGTCGGTTACATGCTGCCCTACAGCCGCCTGCAGGAAAATGAAGCGGACCGCATCGGCCTGGTGCTCATGGCCAAGGCCGGCTACGACCCGCGAGCGGCGGTTAGCCTGTGGCAGAGGATGAATGCCCAGGGCGGGGGGCGCTCCGTTGAATTTCTCTCCACCCATCCCGCGCCGGAAAACCGGATCGCCCGGCTTCAGTCCCTGATGCCCGAAGCGATGCGCTATTATCAGAAGCGGTAACAAGGTGAGGTCAAGTTATTCAAGACCCGAATCCTCTGAATTAACGACATTAAAACATTAATTTCATTTTAAGCTGTGCGTCGCTGATCTTTGCTCTTCACTCTCAGACGTTTACGGGATCCTTTAACAGGATCTTTCGGCGCAGACGCCGGGACGGCCTGTTCCATCGGCCTGCAGCGGGTAAGCGAATCCATTCACTCCATAAGGTAGGCTCCCGGCCGGTCCGGCCCCGCAGTCGATGCCCGGCGGAAAGGACCCAATCCGGAAGGACGCGGCGGCATTTGCAGGTCCGGAAGCGGCCGCAGGAAAAAGGGTTTGAAGTGAGGACGCTTTCCACGGCAGGGCAGAGCCGTCGGCCGTTATCCAGGCGAAAGATTTCACGTGAAACCCGTCGCCTTCCGGATTTTTCTGGTCCGCCCCAGCCTCCCGCCGGTCCCGGCTGAGGTAAAAGATCCCCTGACGGCATCCGCATTTTCCCAAAAGGGACCGCGCCTCTCAGGCATCAGCCCAGGATGACAAACTGCATCGGTTCGAGGGGCAGCGGTACAAAAAGCGCTCCGTTGTGCGGGTCGGGATGCTTCTGGATGGTGACGGTCCCCTGTCCGCCGTAGAGAAATTTCAGTGAATCTCCCGCCTTGTGAAGTGCGCTATCGACGATGACATAATCCTCCCGCGCCTCCGTGGTCGAGGTGTTGTAGGCGATCAGCACTTCTTCGTTCGCCAGGATGCGGGAAAAAGCCAGCGTACAGGGCTGATTCCTGGGCAGTCCGAAATCCTTGCCGTTGCTCGAAACCTCCCGGAAGTACATCCTACCGAAACGAACCGCCGGATGCCACCGGTTGACCAGGGCGATTTTGGATATCTCCCGGTAAATCGCGCTTTCCCGATTCAGGAAATTGGTCTCCGAATCTTCGAGACAAAACATCGGTTCACGGATGAATTCGTCGCCTTCACCTTCCCCCGCAAATCCCTGTTCGGTCCCGTAGTAGATGCAGGGCGTGCCCAGCGCGCAGAGCAGATACCCCACGGCGGCGATGACCTGCTCATCGTGCGCCCCGGCGGCGAAACGCCGCTTGTAGCGCTGCCCGATCTGGTCGTGGTTGTCCAGGAACGTCACCAGGTATTTTCCCAGTTCGCCCCGGTTCAAAGCCCTTTCTTTCAGAAACTCGTAGCGGGCCATGAGAGAGGCCGGCTGCTCGAATCCTTTGATCACCCGGGGGAGGGTCCAGTACAGGGGGAAATCCAGCACCGATGACAGGCCGTAGAAGATGGTCTTATTCCCTGCCTGGCCGGCCGTATTCGTTCCGGTGTAACGGTTGATCGCCTCGTCTCCGGCGACCAGTTCGCCGAAGAGGAAGAAATTTTTCTTCCCCAGCTGATAGGCGTATTCCCGCATGGCCTGGCAGAAGCGGGCCACGGCGACTTCGCCCATGTGCTTGACCGCATCCATCCGGTACCCGTCAATGTCGGCTTCCCGCATCCAGTAGCGGTGGCAGTCGATGATGACCTGCTGTAGTTCGAGTCCCTTGGGATTGTCGTCGTTGTTGAATCCTTTCAGGTTAAAAAAGTCCCCCCACTGGGTCTCGGGCAGCCGGTCCCATCCCCAGGGGCGGATCTTTCCGCGACGATGGTAATAGTCCGGGTCCTGCAGTTCCACCGGGAGGGGATAGCTGGAATCGCGCCATCCGGCGATGGGGTACTGCCGGTTGTCATCGGAGTAATCGTAGGGCAGATCGTCCGGATAGTACCAGATGTCTCCGCAGTGATTCGCCACGGCATCGAGAAAGACCCGCAATCCCCGCTCATGGGCTGCGGTGGTCAGTTCGATGAGGTCTTTCCTGGCGCCGAAGCGTGGGTCCACGTTCAGGTAATTGCGGATGGCATAGCCATGGTAAGTTTCGCTTTCGGGATCGGGGGCGCCGTCGTTCTCGAAGATGGGCGAAAGCCAAAGGGAGGTGCAGCCCAGCCCCTGGATGTAGTCGAGGTGATCGATGATCCCTCTCAGGGTTCCTCCACAGAATTTTTTGATTTTTTCGGCAGGATAGTCGGTCCGCGGACGCCTCCCGCTGCCGCCGACAGGGGAGCGCCTGCGGCTGTCATGGAAGCGGTCCACCATCAAAAAATAGATGAACTCCTCGCGCCATTCCCGATCGATGCTCCAGTATTTTTTCCCGGGAAAGGGGGTCAAATCGATCTCTTTAATGCTCTTTATTTCCGCCATGCCGGACTCCCAAATGATAACGGTCAGCGGGACTTTGAGAAGCCGCCGCTGACCGTTACTGAAGGATTGTTCTGCGTCTTGAATGGAAAAAAATGGGCAGGGCCCATGACGTACCCATGGCTGGAGGAAGCCGGGAGAAGGGTTATCCTCCCAGAAGCTTCTTCTTGAGGAAATCCAGTCCCTGGTCCAGAAGCCCGCCCTCGGGCAGGGTCCCATCGGGTGTCAGCTTGTCGATGATCTGGGGTAGAATGGAGGCCAGGCCGGCGGACGCATCGGCTCCCGAAACGCCCAGCTTTTCCGCAATAGCCTGAATCTTCTCGCTGCCCAGGGTCTGTTCAAGCTGCTCCGCTGAAATTTCCTGATTTTCACCCGTGCCGATCCAGGAGGAAACGACATCCCCCAGGCCGCCGCTCTTGAATTTTTCGACCAGGCCGGAAATCCCGCCGGTCGACTCGTCATTGATCATGGACAGCACCTGGTCCATCAGACCACTCTGTCCTCCTTCGCCTCCGGTGAGACTGCCGATACCCTTCAAAATTTCGTCAAAGAGTCCCATGACTTCTCTCCTTTGAGAAAGCTGAGGACTCGGACGGCGCGTTCAGCGGCCTTTCCCAGTCCCGGGCGTTTGGGTTCCGCTACTTTTTGGCCGGCGCTTTCTTTGCGGCTTCCTTGACCGTTACTGCCGTCGCTTTCATCGTGTACTCGATGGTGACCTTGGAGCCGACCTTGAGGTCTCCCGTAACCTTCGTTGCGGCGTCCTTGGCGATCTCCCATTTTTCCTTACCTTTCTGCACCGTGATCATGTCCCCTTTCACGTCCAGAACCGGCCCGGTGACCTGATACGTCTTGGGGCCGGCGGCAAAAGCCAGTGAAGAAGAGATCATGACCGCCCCGATTGTCATAAGAACACGCTTCATACTTGACACCTCCTGATTTTATTGTCGTTGGTTATTTCCCGATTTTCAGAACCGCCATTCAGGCAACAGCCGTTACCTGACGGTAATGAAATCCTTGATCTTGTTGTAGGTGCCTTCCTTGATCCCTCGGATTTTCATGATATCCTGGGGGTCCTTGTAAGGTCTGCCGGCGATGATGGCCTGGGCCTTTACGGGGCCGATTTCCGGGAGGGCTTCGAGCTGTTCCAGGGTGGCGGTGTTCAGGTTGACCTTCTGTCCCGGAGCAAGCTTGAACGGGGGTTTGGCGGGGGCTTTCGCCGGCGTCTTGGCGGCCGGGGCGGAAACCGGTGCCGGCGCCGTCCTGGCCGGTGTCTCTTTCATGGCCTTCTTTGCCGGTGCTGCAGGGGGCACAGGCTGCTGCGCGGGCGGGGTTTTGGCCGGAGGTGCAACTTTTGCTGCAGGGGCGGGTTTCGCGGGCGCCGCCCCGCCTCCCACGGTGACATAGGGCTTCATGGATGAGATGGTTTTTTCGGAAACCCCGGCCTTTTTGAGATCGTCCACGGATTTGTAGGGGCGTCCGGCGATGATCTTCTTGGCCATGACCGGACCGATGCCTTTGATGGACTGAAGGTCTTTCTCGGAAGCGGAATTCAAATCGACCAGAGGCTGGGCGCAGACCGGCATCGCGCTGAATAAGAGAGACAACCCGATGAACCCTGTGAGAATCAGAAACAGATGGAACGTGACGCGCTTTCTTCCGATGTTTTTGTGCATAAGCTCCCTCCTTGAAATGGATGATGTTCCGGTTTGTCGGTCGGGGCATCCCCTCCCTCCCATCGCCGAAGTGAGTCTATACTAGCTGAATCCCCGGCCTTTGTCAAAAATTGAGATGTATCGGCCGGGGGATTTCGGTTTTCAACGGACGGCTGTGGGAATGACCCGTTTCCCATAGGCAGCAGCGCAATCTTTTCGGCGATTATCTTCTAAGCATTTTTATTCCGATAATCAAATCCTACAAAAATAGCTCAGTTTGCATTTGCGTATGCCGGTTTTTAACTGTAATGCTGCTAGCACTTATTTCGCATTGTATTACCCGCCTTTTTTTGATACCGGTAGCGTCCCGTGAGGAATCAAAGTTTTGTAAGAAATTTTTTGAAGGCTAAACCAGGTAAAAAACTCAAACGACAGGGGGATGAACATGATAAGGATATGCGGAATTCTATTTGTATTTGGCCTTGTGATTCTTGCAGGTTGTCAGCCGGCAAATGTAACTTCAGTTAAGTGGGATACAACTGTAACTGCCGCCAATGCTCAAACAAGATGTGAGCAAGTGGATATGAGAGACGCAGCCTCTATGGGCAGTCTTTTTTCGAAATATGATGGTTGGAAATTAGTCTATATCTCCGAATATACAACAGGTAACAAAATAGGCACGGATGCCGCTGTGTGCTTTGAACGCGCTAAAGAAGAAATTAAGCCATAAACAAAATAACGTTAATAGCTAAAGATAGTCACAAGAAAGGGCTGAGGTGCACCTCAGCCCTTTCTTTATATCCCATTTGCCTGTTTCAGTTGACGTTCATCACCCGGGAAGCTTCAAGCCCGTCACCGATGTGGTTGGCGGCGATCCTGTTGAGTTGCAGCCTGGCCAAGGGACTGTCATCCCATCCATAGCCCTCTGTCTCGTTGAAAGTCTGATCGAACTTCGGGGATTCAATCCAAAAGATCAAATGGAACGGTACGTTCGCGAGTGGAAAGAAGGCTACCTGAGCAGCAAGGGGACACCCTTTGATAGCGGCAACATGCCGAAAGTGATTCTCTCCAACTTTTTGAAAACGGGGTAGTTAAACCCATTTTTCATTAGAGCATCTGCTGCTAAATTGACTGAGTTGTGATACATATATGAGAAAGAATTGAGATTTCCATATAACTTGTCTTTTTCAGCAATGCAGAAAACCATTATGAGGAGAATCAATGGATTCGAAGATCGAAAGAGCAGGCACAGGAATATACTGGTTTGTTGGAGCTGCTTTCGGAGGAACGGAAGATCAGACGCAGAGATTTCTTGATGAAGGGATTTGGGAAACACGGAATCCCAACGACAAGGAAAGCGCTGTGGTTAAATCGATGGCGCCCGGTGATCGAATTGCAATAAAGTCGACCTATGTACGCAAGAACAACCTGCCGTTCGATAATCGGGGGAATTTGGTTTCTGTAATGGCGATCAAAGCAATTGGGACAATAACCGCTAATGCAGGTGATGGCCTTAAAGTATTGGTCAAGTGGACAGCGTTTGAATCTCCGCGTGAATGGTACTTTTTTACATATTTGAAAACGGTTTGGAGAGTGCTGCCCGGCGATTGGACCACCGATGCCCTGATTGATTTCACTTTTGAGGGTAAACCCCAAGACCTGAGCAGGTTTAGGAATGCATCCTTCTGGCGGGAGCGGTTCGGTGACGTTGCAGAGGATAAGCGCCGATTCAACTGGACAATATTCTATGAGTCCGTGGCGGATCATCTTCTCGAATTCCGTGAGAAAAGAAACGAATTGATTGCAGGGATTCACGACATCGCCAGCCGAGTGGATGGACTTAAGAATCTGCAGGATCAATTCGCAGATGGATCATCCGGCCCCCTCAAAGATATCTGCCCATTCACTGCCATGGGAATTTTCAACAGAGGTATTACTGACGCCAATAGAAAAATTATCGCAGCAGAATTGGCTAAATTGTTGAACGTGGAGGAATCCGTTCCGACCTCCTTTGAGGGAATACCTGTTCTCAACAACCAGAAATCATGGTTCTTTGGTTTTGAAAAAGACAGGCAACCTGATGACATCGATAACCTCTGGTCCATCTTTGCGGAGGCAATTCGATTTGCGAAATCCGAAGATGATGAAGCTCGTTCTTCTTTTATCAAAGCCTATGATGATGCAACCCAACGCTTTGGAGTTGGTTGGAATATAACAATGGGTCTATATTGGGTACGCCCTTGGGATTACCCCACACTGGACAGTCAGTCACAAAGGTATATTCAGGAGACATTGAATGTTCAAATCGGTATGAATGGCGCGAAGGGGCGCTGTAATGCCGCTGACTATTTGACCGTCCTGGAGACGATTGAAGCTCGCTTTCAGGAAGAGGCATATCCGGTCCATTCCTTCCCTGAACTGTCATTAGCCGCTTGGCTTTATAAAGACTCCACGACACCTCCCCCGCCGATACCCGATGACACCGGTGATACCAAAACACCGGAAGAAGAAGTATTGCCACCGCCTATCGTCACGTACTCGCTTGATGACATTCTGGCCGAGGGATGTTTCATAGACCGTTCCCGATTGGAAAAGATGCTTGAACGGCTCCGCACGAAAAAGAACGTAATACTCCAAGGGCCTCCTGGCACCGGGAAAACATGGCTCGCAAAGCGTTTGGCATTTGCTTTAATTGGTCAACGGAGTGAGGGCAAGGTTCGGGCATTACAGTTTCACCCCAACCTGTCTTATGAAGATTTTGTGCGCGGCTGGAGGCCTGCTGGTGATGGGAAGCTTTCACTGGTTGATGGTCCATTTGTGGAAATGATAAATGCTGCATTGAAGCAGCCCGAAATTCGTCATGTCGTTGTGATTGAAGAGATTAACCGGGGCAATCCGGCTCAGATATTCGGTGAGATGTTGACGTTGCTTGAAGTTGATAAGAGAACTCCAACGGAAGCGTTGGAGCTATGTTACCGGCGATCAGATGAAGAGCGCGTTTTCATCCCCGACAATCTTTACATCATTGGAACCATGAATATTGCGGATCGATCTATCGCCTTGGTTGACTTGGCCCTGCGCCGGCGTTTCGCATTTATTGACCTTGAGCCCAAGTTCGGAGAAGCATGGCATAGATGGGTTCAGGGAAAATGTGGCATCGACTCGGAGATACTTACAGAAATAGAAAAAAGAATGCTTGCCTTGAATGAACAGATTACAGCAGATACCGGTCTCGGTCGACAGTTTCGGATTGGCCACAGCTATGTGACGCCGCCCTTCAAAATACCCATCAGTGACGCTCGGGAGTGGTTTAAGCAAGTGGTCGAAACGGAAATTGGCCCGCTCCTCGAAGAATACTGGTTTGATGCACTCGAGAAGGCTCAAAAGGCTCAACAGCAACTTACTGAAGGACTCTGATGGTGAGTAAAGAGGTGTCGACGAATGTTATTACTGCCCATTCGGTGAGTCGCCATGTTGGCCGGATTCCCGTGCGTAATCTCTGGCTTCTAATGCTTTATGCCTCACAACTCTTCCGGAAGCTCAATCATGGAAAGATTGCGGTGGAGGATAATCCTGACGATATCCCCGATCTTGTTGCGGAACTCCTGGCGCATGCAGTGGAGCATCGACTCAGGCGCAATCTCAGTTTCGGCTACCAGTCAAAAAAGGCTGTGCTTGGCCGAGTCCGAGGGCATGTTGATCTTCTGACTACTGAGCGGCGCCAACTTCTCGCACGTGGACGGGTGGCCTGTCGATTTCAAGATCTCACTGTAAATACACCCCGCAATTGTTTCGTTCGGGCAGCTCTTGATAAGATCGCAACAATAGTGCTCCGCCCTGATCTTGCACACCGATGTCGTACCCTGGCTGGCAGTCTGAAGCAGATAGGTGTCACAGGAGAAAAGCCCAGCCGGACGGAAGTATTTGCTGATCGGTTGGGCCGTCATGATTCCGCTGACCAGCTTATGGTAGAGGCTGCCCATCTTGCTTTTGAGCTCTCCCTCCCAACGGAAACAACCGGCGACAGACTTCTGGCTCTCCCCGATCGTGAAATTACCTGGGTCAGACGTCTTTACGAGAAGGCAGTCGCGGGTTTCTATGATGTCGTGTTGTCTGGTTCTGGATGGCATATAGATGCAGGGAAATCCATCAACTGGCTTATAGAAAGAAAATCAGAGGGCATTGACCGAATCTTACCTAAAATGCGGACCGATGTTATTCTTGACCATAACGGTACCGGACGCCGCATCGTCATCGACACGAAATTTACGTCTATCGTTACAAAAGGATGGTACAGGGAAGATACTTTGCGAAGTGGTTACGTTTACCAAATATATGCCTATCTCCGATCCCAGGAGAGCGACGGAGATCTGCTGACATCGAATGCGTCAGGGCTGCTTCTTCACCCGTCAATCGATGAGATGGTGGATGAGACTGTAGTCATTCAAGGTCATGCCATAAGGTTCGCAACCGTTGATCTCGGGACTTCGTCTTGTCTGATTCGTGAACAATTATTAAGAGTAGTCGGATGTCATGAACGGCATTCGCTATCCCTCTGTAGTGGCTGAAATCACAGGACTCCCTGCACAATCACCTTCACAGCCCCAGCCAGAGGGCTAGGCGGTAGGCGGCCATGCCGCCCAGGTAGGAGACGACGAGGGTGAGGAGCAGGGACAGGAGAAACCAGCGCCGGTCTTTCATCTCCTGCCGCATCACCGCCACCGTGGCGGCGCAGGGAACGAAAAGCATCAGGACCACCAGAAAGGACAGGCCGGACGCATGGCTGACCACCGTTGGCAGCATGCGGACGAGCCCTTCATCCCCTACGCCGTAAAGGACCCCCAGGGTGGCCACGGCGTTTTCCTTGGCAACAACGCTGGTCAGCAGGGCGGTGACCATTTTCCAGTCCAGTCCGAGGGGCAGGCCCAGGGGCTCCAGGAGCTTGCCACCCCATGACAGCAGGCTGGTTTCCACCCGGCCTTCCGGCAGATAGGACAACAGCCAGACGCCCACCGAAACGAGCACGATCACCGTTCCCGCTTTCTTGACGAAGGACAGGGAACGGCTCCAGATGACCATCCCGATGGTCCGGGGATTGGGTTTGTGATAGAGGGGCAGCTCCATGATGAAGGGGGTCTGCTCGTCTTTGAGGAAGAGCGCGGAAGCCGCCATCCCGACGACACCCAAAACCAGGATGTTCAGGGTCAGCAGGGACCAGGAAACGAGGGCCGCCATCTGCCCGAAGAGCGCCGCCGTCATAAAGGTCAGAACGGCCAGCCGCGCCGTGCAGGGCACGAAGGGAATCAGCAGCAGCGTGAGAAGCCGGGCCTTCCGGGATTCCAGAATCCGGGCGCCCATCATCGCCGGCACATTGCACCCGAAACCCAGGCACAGGGGCATGAAACTCTTGCCGTGAAGCCCGATGAGGTGCATGAACCGGTCCATGACAAAGGCCGCCCGCGCCATGTAGCCCACGTCCTCCAGCAGCGCCAGGACGGCAAAAAAGATGACCAGGATGGGCAGGAAGGTCAGCACGGAACCCGCTCCACCGATCACCCCTTCCAGAACAATTCCCCGCAGCCAGGGGGGGGAGGAGTGAAAA
The DNA here is from genome assembly GCA_964555065.1 of uncultured Syntrophus sp. Lineage (GTDB taxonomy): Bacteria > Desulfobacterota > Syntrophia > Syntrophales > Syntrophaceae > Syntrophus. The sequence goes on along the minus strand of CAZKRB010000002.1, from coordinate 32,568 downwards.
AGGGGCTCCAGGGCGCGGCCCAGGTGGACGACAGCCTCTTCCAGGATCTTCTGCAGGGGAAAACCCACGGTATAGGTGAGAAGAAAAACGAGGGCGAATACCCCGAGCAGAATCGGGATTCCCCAGACCGGGCGGGTCAGGACATGATCGATCCGGTCGGTCAGCAGCACTTCCTCCATCCGTTTCCGGAAAACCGCCTTGTCCGTGATCGCCTTGATCCAGGCATAGCGGCCGTTCACCACGGCCCGCAGGGCGTCCTCGTGCTCGATCAGCAGGGCGTTGACCCGCTCCCGGGCCTGGGCCGGCACCCGCTCCTCCACCATTTTGGCGATCTCCGCATCTCCTTCCATCAGTTTGATCGTCACCCAGTCCGAGGGGTAGGACTCCAGGGAAACATGCTCGTGGATCAGGTCCAGCAGCTCAACGAAGACCTCCTCATGGTCGGAAGAGACGCCGGGGATGACGGGGTGATAGGGCTCTTTGCCGTCTGCGGTGGCGAGGATCCGGGCGACCAGGTCGTTGATCCCGGAGTTCTTGGTGGCAATCATGGGAATCACGGGGATGCCGAGAGCTTTGCGGAGTTCGGCCACATCGATATGAATGCCGGCGGACTCGGCGACATCCAGCATGTTGAGCGCCACGACCACGGGGGGGCCGAGAAGGAGCAGTTCAGAGAGAAGGTAGAGGCTCCGTTCCAGGGAGGAGGCATTGATCAGGAGGGCAATCACGTCGGGGCGGCTTTGTAGAATGAAGTCCCGGGTCACGCGCTCCTCTTCGGAAAAGGCGGACAGGCTGTAGGTCCCCGGCAGATCGATGATATGCATCTCCGTATCGCCCGCGATGTAGACGCCCTCCTTCTTTTCCACCGTCTTCCCCGGCCAGTTTCCCACGTGCTGGGAAAGGCCAGTGAGGATATTGAAGATCGTCGATTTGCCCACGTTCGGCTGCCCGGCGAGGGCCACCGTCAATCGGCGCCGCTCAGGTGGAGGGAGTTCCCCCTCGCGGCCGGGGCGGCTCCGGACCACGCTGATGTGGCTGACTTCAAACCATCCCAGGGCAATGCGGGCGTCTGACGCCTCCACAATGAACCGGCCGCCGGCGCTCTGCAGGACCCGGATTCGGGCGTTCTGGCTGATGCCCATGCTGGCCAGCCTGCTGATTATGCCTTTCCCGCCCTGCACGGACCGGACGATGCCTTCCTCTCCCTCTTTCAGCAGGGAGAGGGGAATCAACTCTTCCTTCACGCCTCAGCTCCTTCTCAACCTTTGAAAAAATCCCGTTACGCTACCATGTCCCACGGTGCATTAAAAGCGAATTTCCGCTCTCAAAAGGCTCTCTTTGTCGACGGCCACGGGGGTTCCTCCCGGCCATCGTCTTCCGGAGGTCTCCTCCTGGTCTTGCCGCCTTGCCGTCCTCTTTGGAATTGGAATCCCTTCCCCTCGAGCGGGAAATCCGGCCTGTCCGGCCCTGCCGTTTCGTCTGGAGGCGGGAATCGCCGGAGAAGCTACCACGCCAGCCGGAAACCTTCCCGGTGCAGCCAGAACCTCTGCCGCCCGTAATCGGGAAGAACGGCGGCAACACGCTGCCAGAAAGCTTTCGAATGATTTTTTTCAACCAGGTGCATCAGCTCATGGACCAGGACATAATCGATGACGGGTTGGGGAGCCATGATCAGCCGCCAGTTGAAGGCCAGCCGATCCGCCGCCGAACAGGAGCCCCAGAAACTTTTCGCCCGGGTGATGCGGAATCCCCGGGGTGCGAGGGCAAGCTGCCGGCTGAAGAAGTCGAGTCTTTCCCGCAGGCGGATATCGGCCTGCGCCCAGTACCAGGCGCCGAAGAGCTCCCGACCCTGCCGCACGTCATCGCGGTGCAGGATAAAATCGCGGGTGTCAAAGCGGAGTCTGCCCGGGGGTGTGGAAGGTTCCCCTTCGATCCGAAGGGGATAGGCGGCGCCCAGGAAGAGGAAGGTCTGTCCCTCCTGGAAGGGCGGGGGAAGGCTTTCCCGCGGAGCCTCTTCCTTCCGCTGCCGGAGGCGCTTCCGCAGCCAGGGTTCTTTGGCCCGGAAGAAATCGTCGATTTCCTGCCGGGGAGTCGCGAAGGGTGCCCGGATGACGATCCGGCCGTCCTGTTTCAGCTGGAGGCAGATCGTTTTCTTCCTCTTTCTGCTGCGCAAAAGCGTATAGCCGAGGTGCATCCCCGTTCCCTCAAGGCGAATCCAGTTCCTTCCGGATCGCCGGTCCGATTTCCTCCAGCAGGTGCGGTTTGCAGATGTAAGACCCTGCCCGGCTTCCTTCTCCGGTGAAAAGGTTTTCCGAAGGGAAGAGCGGAAGGGAAATTCCTCACCGCGGCACGCTTCAAGCCTTTTCTCGCTGGAGGCAAAACTTACATTTTTCCGTATTTCTTCAGCTTCTGGTGCAGAGTCCTCCGGGTGATGCCCAGGCGCCGCGCCGCCTCGCTCTTGTTGCCGCCCGCCTCCTCCAAAGTTTTCAGGATGGTCGCTTTCTCCACGACCTCCAGCGATGCGCCGGCGCCCGCCGGTTCAATCCTTTCTTCCGGAGTGTCCTTTGGTAGAAGAATGGGGGAGAGGTCGGACTCATCCAGATAGTCCGACCGGGAGAGAACCACGCCCCGCTCCACGGTGTTCATCAGTTCCCGCACATTGCCCGGCCAGGAATACCGGAGCATCCGGTCCAGGGCCCGCGGAGTGAATCCCTTGATCTCCTTGCGGTTTTTTTCGGCGAATTCCTTGAGAAAATGGACGGCCAGAAGGGGGATATCCTCTTTCCGTTCCCGCAGGGGGGGAACCTGGAGCGTCACCACATTGAGCCGGTAATAGAGATCCTCGCGGAAACGCCCGGCGGCGATTTCCCGGACGAGGTCCCGGTTGGTGGCGGTGATGACCCGGACGTCGATGGGAATCACCTCCTCGCCGCCGACGCGGGTGATCTCCCGCTCCTGAAGGACCCTAAGCAGCTTCACCTGCATGGCCAGGGACATTTCACTGACCTCGTCGAGCAGGATCGTTCCCCCGCTGGCCTGGCGGAATTTTCCCTCCTTGCGGCGGTCGGCGCCGGTGAAGGCGCCTTTCTCGTGGCCGAAGAGCTCCGATTCCAGAAGGGTTTCCGTGATGGCGGCGCAGTTGATCTTGACGAAGGGCCCGTCCTTCCGGAGGCTGTTGTAATGGATGGCGGCGGCGATGATCTCCTTTCCCGTCCCCGACTCCCCGTTGAGCAGAACCGTCGCCTCCGACGGGGCCACCTGGGCCACCAGGTCGAGCAGCTTCGCCATGGCTTCGCTGCGGCCGATGATGCTGCGCCGGTCGAAGCGGATTCCCAGGCGCTCCTTCAGGAGCAGATTCTCCTCTTTCAGGTGCGTGTGTTCCAGCCCCCGTTCCAGGACCAGCCGGAGTTCGTCGAAATCGAGGGGCTTGGTCAGGTAATCGTAGGCCCCCTTCTTGAGCGCCTCCACGGCCGTTTCCACGGAGGCGTAGGCGGTCATGAGGATGATCGGGAGCGCCGGATTGAGTCGGCGCATTTCTTCCAGGGCCTCGATGCCGGAAACCCCGACCATGCGGATGTCCATGAGAACCAGATCAAAGGGACCGCTCTGGACGGCATCGATGGCCGTCGCTCCGTCGTCCGCTTCGGAGACGTTGTACCCCCAGCCGGAAATCAGCGTCTTGAGCATGGTCCGGTGGGCAAAATCATCATCAACAACCAGGATGGCGCTTTTCTTTTTCATGAAGGCATCTCCCTATTCGTTGCTTCGGCAGGGGCTCCTCCGCGGGGAAGAAGGATGGAAAAGACGGTTCCCTTTCCCGGTTCGCTTGCCACGCGGATTTTGCCGCCGTGGGCCTCGACAATCCTCTGGGCGATGGCCAGCCCCAGGCCGGTGCCGGAGGGTTTGGTGGTGAAATACGGATCAAAAATCCGGCTCAGATCCTTCTCGGCAATCCCCGTCCCCGAGTCGGCAACCTCCACGCGGAGCGTCTGCGGATCGGGCCGGGCCAGCGCCACGGAGAGCGTCCCACCCTTCGGCATGGCGTTGAGGGCATTCAGGGCCAGATTGAGAAAGACCTGGATCATTTTATCGGAATCCAGGGCGGCCGGTGGCAGGCTGTCCGGGAACTCCGTCCGGATGGTCACGCCTTTCGCCCGCGCCTGCCCTTCGATCATCTTCAGGGTATGGCGCAGGATCGGCTCGAGAGCCGTCTCCTTCCGGTTCATGACCAGGGGGCGGGAAAATTCCAGGAGATTGCCGATGACCCGGTTGAGCCGTTCCACCTCCTGGATCATGATCTCCGTTACCCGGCAGTCGTCGGGGTTATCCCGATGGCGTTCCCGCATGACCGTGGCAAAGCCCTTGATGGAGCTCAGGGGATTCCGGATCTCGTGGGCCACGCCCGAGGCCAGGCTGCCGATGGCGGCCAGTCTCCGGCTGCGCTCCACCTCCCCCTTGAGGCGCTGCATTTCCGTCAAATCCCGGAAAAGAACGGCGGAACCGAAAAAAGTTCCCTCGTCATCCTGAACCTGCGTCGGAATCATGCCCAAAAGGACGGTCTCCCCCCCGGGAAGGGAGCATTCAACCTCCCTCTCCAGGATGGTTCCCGTTGTTCCCGGAGGTTCCGGCATTTCCAGGAGAAGCTCCGGCAGGACCTCCGCGGCCTTCCGACCGAGCGCGCCGCCGGCGGGCACGCCGAGGACAATTTCCGCCGTTTTGTTGAAGGCGATGACCTTCCCCTCGGGGTCCATAGCCACCAGGCCGATGGGCATGCGCTCCACCAGGTTATCGGAAAAGGCCTGCACCCGGGAGAGGGAGCTCCGGACGGATCGGTAACCCTGGGCCAGGAAAAGGGAAATCATCCCGGCCAGGCCGATGAGGAGAAGCGTCAGGGCAGTGATGACGGCATTCCGGGTATCCTGCTGCCTCGCCTGTAGAACGGGCCCCATGTCGAGGCCGACGAAGATGATGCAGTTGCCCGCCCGGGAGCCGACGGCAGGAGGCGTATCCCCGGGGAAAAGTCGGTCCGTGTTCAGGCATCCCCGGTATACCTCGAAGGTATCGGCGCCCCGGGTATTGGCGATCTGACGCCAGGCAACCGCCGTCCGCCGGATGGCGGAAGAAAGATCGAGATCCCATCCGTACACCTCCCCGACCAGGGAGGGATCGCTGTCGGCCAGGATAATCCCCTGGGCGTCGGTGATGATGAGATAATCCACACCCGGCTGCTGCGCCGTCTCGATGAGCAGCTTCTGGAGCTGGAAGTTTCCCCAGGACAGGCCGGCCCCGGCCCGGACGCCCGCTTCAAAGGAGCGGATCAGGGCTTCTCCCTTTTCAACCAGCAGCCGGGTGGTCAACTCCCGCTCCCGGTGAATGTTTTCCAGGGTGATGGCGCCGAAGAGCGGTACCAGTACCAGAAGCGCCCCCAGGATCACCCAGGGGGGGATCATCATCCAGAAAGGTTTCAGCGACGGCCTGGTTACTGCCGTCCCGAGGGAGAGGCTCATTTGTTGCTCCGGCGGTTAGATCTGACCGTGATCAGTCAGGATTGGATATACCTTAACCAGTTGGATACTGCAATTGGATACTTATTACCCAGATTGGTCCTTCCCGCCGCCGCCCGGAGGATGTTGAATTGTAAATTCTTAATACAATTCAATTAGTTGTGTCGAGTCTTCGTCTCTGGCACGGCTGTTGCCCTATAGATAAGCAAAAACAAATTTTCAAAAGGAGAAGAGAACCATGAAAAAGCTACTGATGATAATGGCGGTGTTTTTCCTCGTTGCGGCCGTTGCCGTCCCCTCTTTCGCCTATCGGGGCTGGAGGGGGCAGGGAGACAGTCCCTGCGGGAACATTACCAGAATCCCGGGACTCAACCTGACGGCGGATCAGAAAGCGAAAGTGACGGAGATGCAGAAAAATCACCTGAAGGACGTCAAGCCGCTTCGAGATAAAATGTTCAGCAAACAGGGAGATCTGAGGCTGCTTTGGCTGGAAAAGAATCCCGACCAGGCCAAGATAACGGCGGCGGATAAGGAAATTCGAAGCATTCGGGATCAGATCCACGACAAGAGGACCGATTACCAGTGGGCGGTCTACAAGCTGTTGACCCCTGAGCAGCGGGAACGCCTCATCAGCTCCGGCAAGGCGGGCCACTGTTTCGGCGGCGGGTCCGGTCCGGGGATGGGGCACGGGAAAGTCAATGGTCCCGGCCCTGGCATGATGGGTGACGGCCCCGGCCATGGCCCCCATAGGATGGGCCCCGGTCCCGGTGCGGACGGGAACGCCCGCTAAGCGGATCGTCCTCCGGAACGATCCGGAACCTTTCCTTCCACCAACCGTCCCGGCGGCGCCAATGCGCCACGGGGCGGTTCCCTTTCCTCTCCTTCAGCGGATTACAGCTCCACTGAGCGCCCAGATGGGACTGGTTCCCAGGTCGCCGAAGACGACGCCCAGGGCCAGCAACAGAAATTTCCCCTTTGAAGCGTGTTTTGATTGGGATTCGGGTTGGGAATTCCGGACTGACGCAGGTCCGTCTGCGTTACGATGGGAAACTAAAGACCGCACACCTCCCCCGCAGAGAAAAAATTGGAGAAGCAGTTTCCTGCCAGAAAATTTGGGAGAATCTCCTCAACGACGCCGTCCGGCAAAAGGAGCAGACCGGGAGGAGCTTCCGGACAAGTTCGATCCCTCTTCTCTATACAGACGCCTCCTAAGTGGTTTAAGAGGCTAAGGGCCGCGTTTTGCCCCCTCGAGATCCGCTTCCGTGAGGTCCACGCCGGTGAGGTTTGCCTGGGAAAGATCCGCCCGCCGAAGGTAGGCGCCGCGGAGATCGGCACCGGAGAGGTTGGCGCCGACCAGGTAGGCTTCAATGAGATAAGTCTGCTGGAGGTTAGCCTCCGTCAGATTGGCTCCGCTCAGGTTGGCCTCACTGAGATCGGCAAGCCGGAGAATCGCCGCGGTGAGATTCGCCCGGGAAAGATCCGCCCGGGAGAGATTTGCCTCCGTCAAATCTGACTCGCTGAGGTTTGCCTCGCTGAGATTCACGCCGCGGAGCTTGGCCTTGCTGAGGTCTGCCCCCCGGAGATCGGCATGGCGCAGATTTCCCCCGCTGAGGTCCGTGCCACCGAGATCCGCCCCGCCGAGGTAGGCCCCGTGGAGATTTGCCCCGGTCAATGTCGCCGATTGGAGAATCGCTTCGGTGAGATCCGCCTTCTCGAGGTTGGCCCGGCTTAGGTTCGCCTCCTGGAGGTTTGCCTCACTGAGGTCGGCCTCCCGCAGGTCCGCCCGACTGAGATCCAAACCGCGGAGATCGGCCCGGCGAAGGCTGGGCAGCTGCTGGGGATGCTGGGCTCGCCAGGAGTTCCAGGCTTCTGCCCCCTCTTTCAGAATCTCGGAATGCTTCTTTTCTTCCATGGACAAATGCTCCGCCAAAGGAGAGATTTTTCCGGCCGGCGCCTTGGGGCCATTAGATTTCCACCTGCGCGCCCAGTTCCACCACCCGGTTGACCGGCAGGTTGAAGTAGGCCGCAGGGGTTCCGGCATTGCGGGACATGAAGGCGAACAGCGCCTTCCGCCAGCGCATCATCTTTGCCCTTCCCGTGGTGAGCAGCAGTTCTCTCCCCAGGTAGAAGGTCGTCGTCATGGGATCCGTTTTCAGTCCCTGGCTGGCAGCGATCTTCAGAACTTCGGGCACGTCGGGCTTCTGCATGAAGCCGACGATGGCCTCGATACGGTAGAATCCCTGGCCCAGGTCTTCGACCGTTACCCGCTCGCCGGCCGGCACCGTGGGCACACCGACGGAACGGATCGTGAGGAGCAGCACTTTTTCATGGAGCATGTGGTTGTGCTTGACATGGTGGAGAAGGGTCAGCGGGATTCCCGAGGGCGAGATGGTCATGAAGATCGCCGTTCCCGGCACACGGGGCAGGTTGTGGTGCGCCAGATCGTCGAGAAAAATGTCCGTCGGCAGCCTCTCTTCCTGCAGCATGAGGTTAAGTTCTTCCCGTCCCCTGCGCCAGGTGGTCATGATGAAGAAGATAACCAGCGCGGCCAGCAGGGTGAACCAGCCGCCGTCGACGATTTTCAGGAAATTGGCCCCCAGAAAGGAAAGGTCGAACACCAGAAAGGTCGCAACCAGGGGGATAGCCTTCCAGAGCGGCCATTTCCTCCGGTTGACCAGGACCAGGAAGAAAAGGAAAGAGGAGATCGCCATCGTGCCGGTCACGGAGAGGCCGTAGGCCCCGGCCAGCCGACTGGACGCGCCGAAACCGAGAACGACGCCGATGCAGGCGATCATCAGGACGTAGTTGACAAAGGGGATGTAGATCTGCCCCTCCATTTCGCTGGAGGTGTGCACAATCCGGATCCGGGGGAGAAAGCCCAGCTGGATACCCTGCTGGGTGATGGAGAAAACCCCGGAAATGAGCGCCTGCGAGGCGATGACCGCGGCAACCGTGGCCAGGGCGACCATGGGATAAAGGAGAACCGAGGGGACGACGCCGTAAAAGGGGTTGACCTTCATTTCCGGGTGATGGAGCAGGAGAGCCCCCTGGCCGAAATAGTTGAGCAGGAGGGCCGGATAGGCGACGGCCAGCCAGGAAAAACGGATGGCATTGCGTCCGAAATGGCCCAGGTCCGCGTAAAGGGCCTCGCCGCCCGTCAGGCAGAGGACCACGGAGCCGAGGACGACAAAGCCGTGGAGGTGGTTGGTCGCAAAGAAATGAAAAGCATGGAGCGGGTTGACGGCCTGGAGGACCTGGGGTTCGTTCAGGACATGGCGGAATCCAAGGATGCTGATGGAGGCGAACCACAGGAGCATGATCGGGCCGAAAATGGCTCCGATGTCCGCCGTTCCCCGACGTTGGAAAAGAAAGAGCGCCAGGAGAATGATGCAGGTCAGGGGCACGACCATCGGCTTGGCCGCTTCGGTTGCGACCTCCAGACCCTCGATGGCGGAAAGAACGGAAATGGCCGGGGTGATGATCCCCTCCCCGCAGAGCAGTCCCGCCCCCAGAATGCCTGCCAGCATCGTTGTGGCTCGCAGACGGGGAGAAATCTTTCCCGATGAGCGGGGGATCAGACCCAGGAGGGCAAAAATCCCCCCCTCTCCCCGGTTGTCCGCCCGGAGGATGAAGACCACATACTTGATGCAGAGAACCATGGTCATCGACCAGAAGATCAGCGACAGCGTCCCCAGGAGATTGGCCCTGGTGAGGGCGATGGCATGGGTTCCATGAAAGCACTCCCGGATCGTATAGAGCGGGCTGGTTCCCAGGTCGCCGAAGACGACCCCCAGGGCGCCCAGGGCGAGAAGGAGGAATTTCCCTTTCGGCTGCCCATGAGCATCCGAGTGGCTGTTCTTGCTGGAGGGAGAAACAGGTTCGTCAGGATGACGGCTCAATGGACTTACAAAACCCCCGAAATCTAAGGATTGGAGGAGCGGTCCTCCGGATGATTCCGGGAGCTCTCCTCAACGACGCCTGCGAGGTTAGCTGACGGGCTCGGGCCGAAGAGGATGCCCTACGCCATCGAGATGGCGATACGCCCCGGGACAAATGGGTCCCCCGCTCCACAATCTGCAGATTAGGCGGCTTCCATAAACCATTAAAAAATCTCGTTGTCAAGGGGTCATCTTCGGCAGTCGGGGGCAGTGACGGAACCTCCAGAGGTTCGGGTCCGATTATCCTTCCATGGACTATTTTCCCTAAGATCACAGAAACTTATACCGGCAGGGGAAAAGGATTGCAAACAGAAACACGCCCTGCCCGGTGGGATTTCTGATCGTAATCTTGTGTTGAGCGGTTGGCTGTGTTAGGAAAAGATTCGCTGTCCGTTTCCCAATCCCGCTTCCGAGGAGAACATTCTTGAAGGTTCCGACGCGCCTGCCCACGTTGACCACCCGAATTTTTCTGCAGGTGCGCCCCCGGGTTGAGCATTATCTGACGGGATGGCAGCGGCGCGCGGAGGCGATCCCGGACCCCGAACTTCGCCGGCAGGCCGTCATGAGCATCCGGGCCAAGACCTTTCACTGCGAGGGCGGCGCCATCTATGCCCTGCTGTCCGAGTCTCACTTTGACGAAGCCATCCGCTTCATCATCGCCTATCAGACCATCAGCGACTATCTCGACAATCTCTGCGACCGGAGCACTTCCCTGGATCCCGCGGATTTCCGCGCGCTCCACACCTCCATGCACCACGCCCTGACGCCCGGGGCGCCTCCGGGACACTATTATGTGTTCCGCCGGGAGCAGGAGGACGGGGGATACCTGGCGGATCTGGTCAAAACCTGCCAGGAGGTTCTCGCCGGGCTCTCCGCCTACCCGGCCATCACTCGCGACCTGCATGAACTGGCCGGCCACTACTGCGAGCTTCAAGTCCATAAGCATGTCCGGAAGGAGCAGCGGGTCTTGAGGTTGAGCTCCTGGTTCTCGGAGCATCGGAAGGTGCTGCCGGCGATGACCTGGTATGAGTTTTCCGCCTGTGCCGGATCGACCCTGGGGATCTTCTGCCTCGTCTCTTCCGCCTTTGCCGGGGATTTCCGCCCGGAGCTGTCCGGGGAGATCAAGAAGGCCTATTTCCCCTGGGTTCAGGGGCTGCATATTCTCCTGGATTATCTCATCGACCAGGAGGAGGACCGGCAAGGGGGCGATTTGAATTTCTGCTCCTTCTACCCGAGCACGGCGGAGATGGAAAAGCGCCTGTCCCATTTTTATGCCTGCGCGGACGAAAGCATTTCCCGCCTTCCCCACGCCCCCTTTCACCGGTTGATCAATCGGGGGCTGTTGGGCATCTACCTTGCGGACCGGAAGGTTTATCGCCAGCAGGCGGTCCGGAAAGTCGCCCGCCGGCTGATCCGCCAGGGAGGCGCCGTGGCCTTCTTCTTTTTCATCCATTGCCTGATCTACCGCCGGATGAAGGAAAAGCCTCCGGCCGATCGGGACGCTGATTCATTATTCCTCAGGAAGTGAGGAGAAATTCTCCAATATCCCCCGCCCCTTCCCCATCTATTCCGCGAAGCAATTCTACTATTCCTTTGTGTAAACAGAGGCTTAGCGCTCTTCCGTACTTTCAGTTGATGGCTGGCACAACCGATGCATAGTTCAGGAATCAAATCTGAAGCGGCCTCCCCGTGGAGGACGCAAATTTGAACAAGTGAAGAGAAAAGGAGAAGAATCATGAAGAAGGCTATGCTGTATGTCGTTGGGTTGGTTTTCCTGTTTTCGACCTCTGCGTTTGCGGCCGAAAAAGCTGCCGCCCCGGTGAAGGAAGAACCGGTGAAGCTTGAGGCTGCGAAACCCGAAGCGGCCAAGAAGGAAGTGAAGAAGGCAGCCCCGAAGAAGGTAAAGAAGGCGAAGAAGGCCGCCAAGAAAGCCGCGAAACCGGCTGAAGAGAAAGCCGCCCCGGCGCCCGAAGCCGCCCCTGCCGTAAAATAATTTCTCGAAGCAGAACGTTGGATGCAGAAGAGGCATGAAGGGAATTCCCCTCATGCCTCTTTTTTTTTGCCTGAAAATCCTGTAGAAGGGGTCATTTCCATTTCCATCTCAGAGCACTTTGCGTTGGCGAACCTGGCGGCGCCATGCCGAATTCCGGCATCCGCCTTCCTTTTTGCCTTGAGTCCTTCTCTGAGCTGGAAACGGAGCGGCCAGGGGGGAAGCAGCCTTGCCCTGCCCAAAATTCAGGACCCCATTTCGCCATGACGCTGAAAACAAGGATCCTCATCGTCACCCTCTTCGGCCTCGCCCTCACCATGGCGTTCTGGGGCTGGATACACCTCAGCGTCCTGGAGCGAATCCTGACGGAGCAGCAGTACAAGAGGCTCGACAGCATCGCCGAAACTCTGAGCACTTTTTACCAGCGTTTTCCCACCCGCCGTGGGCTGTCCGCTCTGGATACGGCGCTGAAAGACCATATCCAGACCGATGTCCGGCTGGCCCGCATCGACATCATTTCCCTTTCGGGAGATGATGTCGATTACATCGCCGGGGCTGGGCGCGTGCCCTACGAGTGGCCGGAGCATCTCATCAACCAGACCGCCCGGATCATGGCGAAGCATCATTATTCGCTGCGGACGGAAGCAGGGCCGGCCATGGGTCTGCTCTATCCCATCCCTGCGGAGAAGGGTCACTCGGCGCGCACCATGATTGGTGTCCTGCTTTTTTCGCAGTCGGATACGGAAATCCTTTCCCGAGCCCAGAAGATGCTTTTTTTCAGCACCCTGGGACTTCTCGCCGTGATTCTGCTCGTCATGGCCACGGGCTACGGGGTTCTGATCGGACGGCCGCTCCGCCGGATCATCGAAACCATCGATGACTTCCGCACCGGAAAGCGGGCCCGGCGGATCCCGATCAACCGTTCCGATGAATGGGGGCAGCTGGCGGATCACTTCAACGTGATGGCCGGGGAAATCGAGAATTTCATCAGCCAGAACCAGGAATTGACCAGGGGGCTGGAACTGCGGGTCAAGGAAGCCACCCTCAAGGTGGTTCAGCTGCAGAGCCAGGTCAATCAGCTGCAGCAGCTCAATGCCCTGGGATACCTGACGGCCACACTGGCTCATGATCTGGGCACCCCCCTGCATTCGGTGGCCGGTATAACCCAGCTTCTCCTGGAGCGGGATGAATGGCCGCCCGATGTCACCCGCAAGCTGGAGCTGATTCTTCAGCAGACCCAGAGGCTCAATACGGTCATCCAGAACGTCCGCCGAGCGACGCGCCTGCCCGAGCCCCATTATGAGTCCATCCCTTTGCAGGCGCTGCTCGATGATACCCTGCCCCTGGTTGAGCCGATGATCCAGAAATCGGGGGTCGAGCTGCGGGTTCAGATCGCCCGGGACACCCCGCCGCTGTATGTCGATCATTACCGCGTCCAGACCGCCCTGTTCAATCTGATCCAGAATGCCCTGGAAGCGATGCCCCAGGGAGGCAAAATGATCATCGCTGCGGGAGTGTCGCCGGAACGTCAGGCGATTGCCGTCTCCGTCGAGGACACGGGGATGGGCATCCCTCCGGAAATGCTGGAAAAGATCTGCGAGCCCTTCTTCAGCACCCATCCCGGGGAGGGAATCCGCGGCTTGGGGCTTGCCATCGTTCAGGACATCGTCAAGGCCCATGCCGGCTCCCTGGAGATAAAGAGCCAGCCGCAGCAGGGAACGCGCATTACACTGTTTTTTCCCATCGTTGCCAGGAAATAGCAAATAGTCTCCCTGCCCCTTGAATTCCTGGTCCGCCGTTTCCCTCTTTCCTGGTCACAGCGCTCCTGTGCCGCTCAGGGATGGGCTCCCGGGCGCCTGTTGTCTCTGCGCG
>CAZKRB010000002.1:0-19164 GCA_964555065.1 uncultured Syntrophus sp. | reverse complement strand
AAAACCGTAGCGCTGTATTTTGGCGCGCAGCGTCTTGCGGTCGATTCCCAGCAGGGCGGCCGCCCTGCTCTGATTCCACTCGGTCGTCTTCAGCGCCTGGAGAATCTGGCCTCGCTCCGCGCCCTCCAGGGGCGTGAGGGAGGCTTCCTTGGCCTGCGCCTTCAGCCGCATCCGCTCGGGAAGGTGTTCCGGAAGAATGATCAGAAAGGGGGAGAGCAGGAGGGTCTGCTGCAGGACATTTTCCAGCTCTCGCACATTGCCCGGCCAGTGATAGGCCATCAGGCATTCCATGGCCTCGTCGGAAATGCGCACCGCCGGATACCCCAGCTTCTTCAGCAGGGATTCCATCAGCTGGGGCAGATCCTCCTTGTGCTCCCGTAGGGAAGGCATGTGGAGGCGAACGACAAAACGATAGAGGAGATCCGCGCGGAAGCGCTCCTGGGAGGTCTCTTCATCGATGTTGCGGTTTGCCGCGGCCACCACGCGGACCTGGATCTGGCGAACCTCATGCCCTCCCAGATGGCGAACCTCTCCGTTCTGCATGAAGCGGAGCAGCTTTCCCTGCAGGGCCGTCGACATTTCCGTAATTTCATCGAGAAAGATGGTGCCGCCCTCGGCGGATTCGAGAAGTCCCCGGTGGGAATGGTCCGCCCCGGTGAAGGCCCCCTTGTCGTACCCGAAAAGCTCCGATTCGAGAAGGTTGTCGGGGATCGCTCCGCAATGGACCACCACAAAGGGCTTGTCCCGGCGGGAGCTCAGCTGATGGAGAGAGCGGGCGGTCAGCTCCTTGCCGGTGCCGCTTTCCCCTTCGATGAGCACACTGGCCCAGGCGTCCGCGACCCGGACCAGCTGCTTGTAAAATTCCACCATCGTCGCGGAAGATCCGATGAACCGGGGTTCCTCTTTCGCCGCCGGCTTCCCCTGGCTGCGGTGACGCTGCAGATCGCGCATGCCCAGGACCTTCTTGACCATGTTGCGGATCGCCTCGGGGGAAAAGGGCTTGCTGATATAATCCCAGGCGCCCAGTTGGAGGGCCTCCATGGTGCTTTCCAGGGAGCCGAAAGCCGTCATCAGGATTACGGGCAGGGTCGGCCATTGCTCATGAATCCGCCGCAGCAGCTGCAGTCCGTCCATGTCCGGCATCCGGATATCGGAAATCACCAGGTCGTAACGGGACAGATCTTTTTGCAGGGCCTCCCGGGCGGAGATGCAGGTTTCCACGTCATAGCCGGCTCGGTGCAGGGCCTCTTGAAGGAATTCGCAGGATACGGCATCGTCATCAATGACGATGATCTGGAAGGACATCGCTTTTCACAACCCCTGCGGACGAGATGCAAGCCGGCGCGGCAGCGTTGGAGGAATCTCCTGATGCCATGCCGGAACGGCCGCAGATATTGATTTCTTTTTTCCGGCAGCGGAGCCTGCCCTCTTCAAGGGGCAGCCGCTTGCAGGCCGAACGGAGCAGGGACGTTTCCTCCCGGCAGGATGACGCGCCGACATTTCCACGATTAACAACGTGGCGTCTAACGCTTTTCGTCCCGGCAGAACGACGCGCCGCCTTTGGAGATTTCCGCCATTCTTCTCCCTGAAAGAAAGAGGAACGGCGGGTGAGGCCGTTCCTCTCGCGGGAGCTTCAATTCCTGATCACGCTACCGGGTTGCCACATGGACCAGGAGGTCAAGGAGTTTGTTGGAATAGGCCCACTCGTTGTCATACCAGGAAACGAGCTTCACGAAGGTGTCGGAGAGGGCGATGCCCGCCTTGGCATCGAAAATCGATGTCTTCACCTCGCCGATGAAATCGCTCGAGACGACCTCGTCTTCCGTATAGCCGAGAATACCTTTGAGTTCGCCTTCGGAGGCGGCCTTCATCGCGGCTTTGATCTCCTCGTAGGTGGCCGGTTTCGCCAGGCGACAGGTCAGATCCACGACGGAAACGTCGCACGTGGGAACACGGAACGCCATCCCCGTGAGCTTGCCCTTCAGTTCTGGAATGACCACTCCCACCGCTTTTGCTGCCCCGGTGGAAGAGGGGATGATGTTGAAGCCGGCGGCACGGCCACCGCGCCAGTCCTTCATGGAGGGGCCGTCAACGGTTTTCTGGGTCGCGGTGACGGCATGCACCGTGGTCATGAGCCCTTCGACGATCCCCCAGTTGTCATGAACCACTTTGGCCAGCGGAGCCAGACAGTTGGTGGTGCAGGAGGCGTTGGATACGATCGGTTCACCCTGGTAGCTCTGATGGTTCACCCCCATGACGAACATCGGCGTGTCATCCTTCGAGGGAGCGGAAAGGACGACTTTTTTCGCACCCGCTTTCAGGTGGCCGCCCGCTTTTTCCTTGTCCAGGAAAAGGCCGGTGGATTCGACGACGCACTCTGCGCCGATTTCATTCCATTTGAGATTTGCGGGGTCTTTCTCTGCCGTGATGCGGATTTCCTGCCCGTTCACCACCAGCTTGCCGTCCTTGACGTCGATCGTTCCCTGAAATCTGCCGTGAACGGTATCGTAGCGAAGCATGTACGCCATGTACTCCGCGTCGAGCAGATCGTTGATCCCGACCACTTCGATGTCCTTCCGCCCGCATGCAGCGCGGAAAACCAGTCGGCCGATGCGGCCGAAGCCATTAATTCCAATTTTAATCGCCATGGATTCCTCCCTAGATAAATTGATTGATAGAAGTTAAAAATTGTTTAGACGAAACAGAAATAACAGATTATCGCTGAAGAATCAATCCCGCTTTCTTACGGATTTTCCAGATGGCATCCGGGTGGAAGCGGCCAACGGGATCTGCAGGGGCATCAATCGATCCAGCGCACAAACTGGTCGACAGAATCCCGGGGTGTTTTAAAGGAGTTCACCGGGCTGTCCCAGTCGGGATATCCCAGGGCAACCGCGATGACGATATCCTTTGAATCCGGAATATTGAGCAGATCCTTGACCTCCTCTTCATAGGCATTGATCAGACCGATGGGGCAGGTCCCCAGGCCCTTCTCGTGGGCCGCCAGCACGAGATAACCCAAGGTGATCCCGATGTCCACGAGCCGCGCCCGGGAAAAGGCGCTGTCCAGGGTGATAATGATGGCTGCCGGGGCGCCGTAGAAGTTGCAGCTTCCCTCGTTGATGAAGGTTCCGAAGTCCGTTCCCATCTGGGCGAGGCAGGGGTTCATCACTTCAAAGGACTCTACGCCGCGCCGGCTGAAGGTTTTCGAAAGCGGCTTGACATTTCCGGGGCTGCAGGATATCTGTTTTTCCCGGTAGGCCTTGATCAGCGTTCGGCTCAATCTTGCCTTCTCCTCCCCCATCACGACCGTGAATTCCCACGGCTGCAGGTTGATCGCGGAAGGAGCCAGAACGGCCAGGGAAAGGATTTCCTCGACCTGCTGCCGGGAAACGGAGACGGGCGTAAAGGCTCGAATGCTTTTGCGTTCTCTGATCGTTTGGGTGAGATCCATGGATGCCTGATCCTCCTCTGCAGTGAATCCTCAAAAAGTGAAGCAGAAGCGTACTCCAGCCTCGGATGAATGTCAAGAAATCGGGCGCTGGGAAAAAGGAGACACTCATTCCCCGGCAGGATCCTGCGGCGTGACGGCCCGCCGATCCACAAAGCCGGACTTTCCCCAGGAGGTTTGTGACTATGATTCGCGCCAAATTATGGTTCCGCTGCGCCGCCATGCATGACCCGGTCACTCCGAGACTCGCCCAGCCGGCCCTGATCGGGTGGGAAGCCAAGAGGCGCCGGGTCGATCTCACCATCGAAAGGGCCTTCACCGGCGAGGAACTGGTGCGCCGGATGAAAGGCTGGGTGACCACCGATCCGGGAAAAGTCATTGAGGCAATCCGGCCTTACGGCAGGCTGAGAGTCCTGGATGACCGGGAACTCGTCGTAGAAATGGAAAAACCCGAGGACTTTGATCGGCTGCAGAAAATTCTGGCAGAGGCCTTCGGCGAAGAAGTGGATCTGGAAGCCGTTCCCAGGGGTTAGGCCTCCGGCGGATCTGCTGAATCGGGTCAAGAAGCGGCTCTCAGGATTCGCGCCCGTTTTTTGAAGAGGGAAGTCCGCAGACCCCTGAGCGGAAGGATCTTGCTGATCAATGTCCGGAGTCCGCCGGACTTGCGGGGAGGAGTTGTCCAGCCCATGTCTCTCGTTTTGATTCGAAAATCCTCCTACCGTTACGAAACGTTGAAACCCCTGGTTTTTTCCCTGCTGGATCGGCTGGGGGGGGAGCGGATGTCGCCGGGCAGCCGCGTCCTGATCAAGCCGAATCTGATGACGGCTGCCACGGTGCAGCAGGCCATCGTCACCCATCCCGCCATCGTTCGAGCCGCCGTGGAATATACCCTGGATCGGGGTGCCCGCCCCCTGGTTGCCGACAGCCCCGCCCTGGGATCGTTCCCGAAAATCCTCCGGGAAAGCGGCCTCGAAGAGGCGCTCGCCCCCTTCGCCGTGGAATGCCGGCCTTTTCAGGATTCCCTGAAAATCGACATCGGCCAGCCCTTCGGGATGATCGAAATCGCCCGGGAAGCCATCGAGTCGGATTTCATCATCAATCTCCCCAAGTTGAAAACCCACAGCCAGATGCTCCTCACCCTGGGGGTGAAAAATCTCTTCGGTTGCGTCGTGGGGTACCGCAAACCGGAGTGGCACATGAAGACGGGTGTCGATCGGGCGTTGTTTGCCCGGCTGCTGGTCCAGCTGTACCAACGGATTTCGCCGGCCTTTACCGTTCTCGACGGCATCGTGGCCCTGGAAGGCGAAGGGCCGGGAAAGCGGGGAAACCCCAGGGAAATCGGCCTGCTCTTCGCCAGTGACAGCGCCGTTGCCCTCGATCTCACCGTCTGCCGGCTCCTGAACCTGGATCCGGATGAACTGCCGGTCCTGAGAGCCTCCCGCGAAGCCGGTCTCCTGGCGGAAGCCCCCGCGGTGGATGGCCCCCTGGAGGCTCTACCCGCTCTCCGCCTTCCCGGGTCGGCCGGGTCTCTCCTTTACGGTCCGGCGATTCTGCAGCGCACGATCCGGCTTCATTTTCTGCCCCGGCCGGCGGTGGAGGAGAGCCGCTGCCGGCATTGCGGGGCCTGCGGGGAAATCTGTCCGGTAAAGGCGATCGGCGCCCCGGACCGGACCCTGGTCTTCGACTACGATCGCTGCATCCGGTGCTGCTGCTGCATCGAAATCTGCCCACACGGTGCGCTGCACACGGTGGATCCTCTGCCCGGGCGAATCCTGCGAAAAATCGTCACCTCCCTGTCGTGATCATTCCTTCCTTCCCTGAAGAGGATGATTGCAGCAGAACCGTGATGGAGAGGGAACCGTTATCCCTGCGGACGCATCGGCCTGGCCGCCGGGCTAATCCGTCTGTTCCGCTTGACCGGAAAGGAGGTTTGTGCAATAACTTCCACCATTGCAGATTGCCGGCGCGAACAGGAGATGTCATGGAAAAGAGGCGGTTATCCCGGATTCCCTTTGGACGTCAAGTCCGACTTGATGCCGGGCATGAAGCCCCGGCCCCCGGAGAGGATTCATGATCGAGTCCTTCCTGAGCGGCCTGAGCGGTTATCTCGGAGGCTCCCACCTGGCGGCTTACCTGGCGGCCTACCTCGGAGGGCTCCTGGTGAGTTTCACTCCCTGCATTTACCCCGTCATGCCGCTCGTGGTCGCCTATATCGGCGTTCGCGGCGCCGGTTCCAGGATGCGGGGTTTTCTGCTTTCCTTAGCCTACGTCCTGGGCCTCTCCATAACCTATGCCGTGCTCGGGGGCGTTTCCGCGCTGACCGGGCAGCTGTTCGGCCGCATTCAGAGCAGCTTCTGGGTGACCTTCCTGGTGGCCAATGTCTGCCTTCTCATGGGGCTGTCCATGCTGGAGGTCTTTACGATTCAAATTCGGCTTCCCGGGCTGCTTGCACCACCGGCAGGGGACGACAGGAGAAAGGGAATCGTCGGCAGTTTCCTGGTGGGCGTCACCTCCGGACTGCTGGTGGGGCCCTGTTCTGCTCCGGTGTTTTCCGTTCTGCTTGCCTATGTCGCCACGCAGCAGAGCTTTTTCTTCGGCATGAGTCTCCTGTTTGTCTTTGCCCTGGGCATGGGGACCCTGCTGATGCTCCTTGGCGCCTTTGCCGGAGTGCTGTCCAGTCTTCCCCGCTCCGGCCTGTGGATGGTGCGGATCAAACAGGGCTGCGGCTGGCTCCTCATCGCCTCGGGAGAATATTTTCTGATTCAGGCCGGCGGTGCGCTGGTTTAGATTAAGTTAAAGTAGAAAGACTGACGACTGACCCAGGAGGGTTCATCCCATGAAGATTTTTCGGCTGGTCTCCCTGTTTGCAGGAATCGTCCTCCTGATTTGCCTGCTGGCAGGCTGTCAGGAATCTCCCGAACAGAAACAGCGGGGACCGGATGGCAGCGTTTCTCCCCCGCTTGAAGTTGGCGGGGCGGCGGATTTTACCCTCCCCGATCTGGAGGGGCGGTCCTTCCGGCTGAGCCAGTCCCGGGGGAAGCCTGTCCTGCTGATCTTCAGCACCACCTGGTGCGCCTATTGCCGCTCCGAGCTGCCCCATTTCCGGGAGATTTATGAGCGCCACCGCTCCGACGGCCTGGAAGTGGTGCAGATTTTCATCCAGGAATCCTCCCGGAAGGTTTCATCCTTTGCCAGCGAAAATGCACTTCCCTATCGGGTCCTGCTGGATGAAAAGGGCGCCGTGTCTCAAACCTTCGGGATCCGCGGCGTTCCCTTCATGATTCTTCTGGACCGGGACGGCCGGGTGCTCTGCCGGGGTTGCCCGTCTCTCGATGCCTCCCTGGAGGACCTTTTCCGACAGCCCCGGCCCGGAAAGTCTTAATCCTTACTTCGCCTTCAGCAGACTTTCAAACTGGGGGATATTCGCCCCGAAAACAGGCTGATCCCCGATCAGGAAGAAGGGGGTGCCGGATAATCCGAGGTTGGCGGCGGCCTCCTTGTGCTTCCGCAAGGTTGCTTCCGCCTTGGGGTCCTTGCAGGGTTTGAATTTCATGTCGTCCAGTTTCCCCGTCATGGCTTCCTCATAGGCTTTCGCCTGGTCCTTGGCACAGAGAACCTGAAGCGCCTTGGCCTCGGCGTCTTTATGGAAGAGCAGGGGAAAGAAGAAGACGTAGCGGGTCACGTCGGTGCGGCCGGCAAAAAATTCGGAGGCCTGGCGGCAGTAGGGACAGTCCGGATCGGTGATTTCAATGACCTGCTGCGGCCCCTTGCCGATCTTGATCGCCTGCTCCAGGGGCAGATTCTTCGCCTTGACGGCGATCAGTCCCTGAATTTTTTCCCGGGTCAGGTTTTTCCCCTCCCTGGTGACCATCTCCCCGAGGAGCACACAGTCCGATTCCGGGGCATAATAGAGGATCTCAGTGCCCACCTGCACCTCATAGACGCCCTTGATGGGAGTCTCGGAAAATCCCTCCCCCGGAACTTTAGGAAAGCTTTTTTTGAAGGCCTCTTCCACCGTTCCCGCCTGGACCGCGTTCACGGCTCCCCAGAAAAGAAACAGAACCGCCGGCAGCGCCGGCCAGAGGATTTTTGTCGGAGCGGTCATTCCCATGACCGCCGTTCCCTTGCATTTCCACATTTCCATAAGAGTTAAGAATCCTTTCTTTTTGAACAGACAAAGCATCGTTTCCCCTTAAAAGTCAAGGGGGAAATCCCCCCTTGCAAAGGGTCCGCTCCTGAGGATAAGATGCCTGCGATTACACTGGCGGAAGGAGAGGGAAAACTCATGGATCTTACCCCGGAGATGATCTGGGCTTCAGTGGCGGCGATCCGGGAAGGGGCGCCCCTGATCCATAATATCACCAACTATGTGGCGATGAACTCGACGGCCAACGCCCTGCTCGCCCTCGGCGCTTCGCCCGTCATGGCCCATGCCGAGGAGGAAGTGGCGGACATGGTGGGGATCGCGTCGGCCCTGGTGATCAACATCGGGACGCTGAGCCCGCACTGGGTCCGGGCCATGATCAGCGCCGCCCTGGCCGCTGCCGAACGGAAACTGCCCATCGTCCTCGATCCCGTGGGCGCCGGGGCGACGGCCTATCGAACCCGCACGGCCCGGGAACTCCTGGCCGCGGTTTCTCCGACGATTTTACGGGGCAATGCCTCGGAACTCCTGGCCCTTTCGACGGTCGGTAAATGGGATACGAAGGGGGTGGACAGCACGGAATCTTCGCGGAACGCCCTCGAAGCCGGCCGCCGGCTGAACGATGCCTACGGATGCGCCGTCTGCATCAGCGGCGAGACGGATTTTGTCCTCGGCGACGGCGCGGTTTTCGCCATCCGGAACGGCCATTCCCTGATGACCCGCGTTACGGGCCTTGGCTGCACGGCCTCCGCGCTGTGCGGCGCCTTTGCGGCGGTCAACGCTTCTCCGGCGTCGGCAGCCGCCCAGGCCATGGCGGTCATGGGGATCGCCGGGGAAATGGCTGCGGAACTCTCCGCCGGACCGGGAAGCCTGCAGCTGCATTTTCTTGACGCCCTGTACCGGCTTACGGAAAGAGACATCCAGGACCGGCTGCGGGTGGATACGGGGGCCTGACCATGAACGCGGCAAAAATCGCCTCCGGTAGGGCCGGCGGGCTGTATCTGGTCACGGATCGCGTCCTGTGCGGCCGCCGGGATCTTGAAGAGGTCGTTTCCCTGGCGGTCCAGGGCGGCGCGTCCTGGGTACAGCTCCGGGAGAAGGATCTTCCCACCCGCTCCTTCATTGAGGAAGCCCGTCGCCTGAAGGGAATTCTGGCGCCGCTTGGCGTCCCCCTGATCATCAACGACCGCCTGGATGTCGTTCTGGCGGTCGAAGCCGACGGCATCCACATCGGCCAGGAGGACATCCCTTATGACATCGCCCGCCGGCTGCTGGGACCGGATGCCATTATCGGTCTGTCCGTGGAAACCTGGGAGGATGTCGTGCAGGCGGAAAGACAGGAGGTCGATTACCTGGGGGTCAGTCCCGTTTTTGCCACGCCGACCAAAACCGACACCAAGAAACCCTGGGGGCTGGAGGGGCTGGCCCGCATCCGGGCCTTCTCCCGCCACCCGCTGGTTGCCATCGGTGGAATCAACCGGGAGAATGCCGCGGCGGTTGCCCTGGCCGGCGCCGATATGGTCGCCGTGGTGTCGGCCGTCTGTGCGGCGGAAGATCCCCGGAAGGCCGCCTCAGAGCTTTCCGCGGTCATTGCCGCGGCGCGGGAGCACAGAGAGACTCTCCGCGGCAGGTCCTGAATTTCATGAGGCAGGACACGCTGATTATCTTCGACTATTCGGGTACGCTCAGCCTGTCGGCCGTTGCCTTCGGCCGGGAGAATTCGCTCCGGGAGGCGCTGGAAAAAAGCGGCCTGGCCCGCCTGGGCGTCACCCCTTCCCGGTTCTGGGCGGAAATCGTCAATCCGACCTGGGACGAGGGCAGCACCACCCGAGCGGGGTACAAGCAGGTCATGCTGCGCCGCCTCAGGGACAGGGCCGCCGGGTGGAATCCCGAAAGCCCGCCCGTCCCGGATCAGATACTGGAAAAAGCAGTGGCGGATTTCGTCGATTCCTACCTGGCCGCTTCCTCCATGGAGGTCGCCTGGCGACCTGTGTTGGAGGGTCTTTCAATCCGGCCGGATGCCTGTGTGGTCATTGCGACGGACCACTACGCGGAAGCCACCCCGTTCATCCTGAAGTTCCTCGCGGACTGGGGCATTCCCGCCCTCCCCGCGGACGGGGCCTTCGGCGCCCTCCGGTCCCCTGCCCTCGTGGTGGCGAATTCCGCCGACCTGGGGGCGCACAAGGATGAGCCTTCCTTCTGGCAATGCTTGAAGACGGGACTGCAACTCTACGATCTGCGGGATATTCTGCTGGTGGATGATTTCGGCTTTAATGAACAGGCGGGGGATGCCTATGGCGAAAGGACGCGTGTAGAAAGACGGCGGCAGCAGACCGCCCGGTTGCTCCGGGAGGTGTTTTCAGCCCAAGTGCATGTTTTCGGCTTTTTTCTGGAAAGGCCGGAGGATCCTCAGGCTCCGGAAGCCCTTGCAATCCAAGCCGCCCTCGCGATCCATCGATTGCTGGAGAGAAAACTCTGAGGAGCGGCCTTAAAAAATCCAGAGCAATCCGGATGGCTCCGCCGCGAAATTCATGGATGCCAGGAAGCTGGAGGCCAGGGCCGGCGCTGCTGGTTCTTCCGGCTCTTCTTCCCCCGGCTTCAAAGGCAGGACCACATAGTCTCCCCCCGGATCGCCGGGCGCCCGGATGTTCATTGCCGGAGGCCCGCCGCTGCCGGCCCTCAACGGCGAATCGGCGGCGGGTTGACCCGCGGAGACCGGTTTGCCGGGAAAATCCGCTTCCGCAGGCACAAGCAGCGCATACCGGACCTTTTGTTCCGGGGCGGAGGCGTGCTGGATAGTTCCGTAAAGGGTCATGCCGAATGTACGGCTCTTTCTCCCCGTAATTCCGGCCTCCGAGGTCAGAACGGTTTCAATCCGCTGGGTTTTCTTCTTCACGCAGAGCTGAGCCCGGGCAGCCAGGGCATCGAACCTGCAGGGGACCGCCTCGGCTTCCGGACAGTCCTTCCCCGGCAAGGCGGTCAGCAGCGCATTGAAGGCGTGGCAGAGGATCAGCGGTTCGATGAAAAACAGGTCCGCCGCAAGCACCTGCAGACCGGAATCCTCCCAGAGTTCATAGAGCGTCTGCTTCGGGCTGATCCGCCGTCCATGGCTTGCCACCGTGACCCGGGGAATCCCCGGTATTCTCCGGGTGCCGGCTTCGGGCCGGTCGGACCGTTCGTTCCTCTTCGCCCCTCCAACCAGCTCTTCGAGGTCTGGACAGACGTACGAATCTTCCACTTCTAACAGGTCAGGCCCGAAGCGGTATAGGGAATCGCTGAAAATCCGCACTGCGCTGCGTACAATGTGCTTTCCCGTTTCCCACTGACCATCCCGGAGGCAGGCAACCTCCCAGATGACCTCAAAGAAGTACAAATCCTGCATTCCCTTCACTCACCGCAACCGCAGATTCAAGTAAGATAATGGCGACCGAAAAACATCCCCGTCTCAGATTCCACTCATGCAAGAATGACGATAATTAAGCCGAAGTACAACTATTTTCGGTAGACAATCATCCTTTTTCCGATTTTGCAAGGAGAAAATCCCTGAGTTTCCTCTCCGGAGGGAAAAACAAATCGTGCCGATCAGCGGGCGGGCCACATGTTCTGCAGGGCTTTCCGGTAAAATCTGTTCCGGTATTCCTTCACCATACGCCGGGTTGAAAAGCGGGGGGCATTGCTCCGGATGCTCTCCTTCATCGTCTGGACCCAGCCCTGAGGCGTCCCCTCCGAGTCGATCCGGTAGTAGAGCGGGATGATGGATTCCTCCAGCACCCGGTACAGCTCTTCGGCATCGGCGGCATCCCGGTCGCTGCTTTCCTCTTCGCTGCCGAAGCGCCAGCCGTTGCGGCCATTGTAGCCTTCGAGCCACCACCCGTCGGGGATGCTCAAATGGGGGACGCCGTTCAGCGCGGCCTTCATCCCACTGGTGCCGCTGGCCTCCATGGGCGGGAGGGGGTTGTTCAGCCAGACATCGACCCCATGCACCATGTATTGGGCCATCTGTTCGCCATAATCCTCGACGAAGGCGATCCGGCCGTAAAGCTCCGGATCCCGGGTGGCATTGAAGATTCTCTGGATGATCTGCTTGCCCCCCTCGTCGTCGGGGTGGGCCTTGCCCGCGAAGATGATCTGCACGGGACGCCAGCGGTCGCCCAGCAGTTTCTTCAGCCGCTCCAGGTGGTGAAAGATCAGATCGGCCCGCTTGTAGGTCACAAACCGCCGGGCAAAGCCCAGGGTCAGGATGTGGGGATCCAGGAGTGCGCCGCCGGCCATCGCCAGGGCCGGGCTGATCCGGTCCCGAACCCAGCGCCGCCGGACCTGTTCCCGGATCGCGTCGATCAGCTTGATCTTCAGCCAGGTGTGGGTGTGCCACACCTCCCGGTCGGGAATGTCCGTGATCTTCTCCCAGAGTTGCTCCTGATCGTGCTCCGCCAGCCAGCCGGCTCCCAGGTAACGGTCGAAAAGCCGCTCCATCCGGGGCTCGATCCAGGTGGGGACATGGATGCCGTTGGTCACGGAATCGATGGGGATCTGTTCGACGGGCGCTTCGGGCCAGAGGCTCTGCCACATGCGGCGGGTGACTTCCCCATGCCGGCGGCTCACCCCGTTGTGAAATCCGCTCAGCCGCAAAGCGAGGACCGTCACATTGAACCCGGCCGAGGGCTGCTCCGGGTGAATCCCCAGCTTCATGAAGGCATCGTAGTCCATTCCCATGGCCGGCCAGTACCGGGAGAAATACTTTTCCATCAGCGGGAAGGGGAACACGTCATGCCCGGCGGCCACCGGGGTGTGGGTGGTGAAGATCGACGTGTCCCGGACGGTGCGACAGGCCTCTTCCTGGGTCATTCCTCCCTCCATCCGCTGCCGGATCAGCTCCAGCAGCGCAAAGGCCGGATGTCCCTCGTTGAGGTGGGTGATGGTATGCCGGATGCCGAGGGAGCGGAGGACCTCCGCCCCACCGATGCCGAGGACAATCTCCTGCCGCAGGCGCTGTTCGAGTCCCCCGATATACAGGTTGCAGGCAATCTTGCGGTTCCGGGCATCGTTGAGGTCGATGTCCGTATCCATCAGGTAGAGGGGAATGCGCCCGACGGCAACCTTCCAGACCGCCACGTAAATGGGCGGCTCTATAAAGGGGACCCGGACCACCAGCTGGTCCCCGTTGTCCTTGTGGACACGGGAAATGGAGGCGGCATCCCGGTCCAGCGGCTCGTCCATGCTTTCCTGCCAGCCGTCATCGTCAAGCCTCTGCCGGACGTAGCCCTCGGGGTACATGAAGCCGATGGCCACGAGCGGCACTTTCAGATCGCTGCACTCCTTGAGATAATCGCCGGCGAGAAACCCCAGGCCGCCGGCATAGAAGGGGAGGGAATGGTGGAGGGCGTACTCGGCGGAGAAAAAGGCGATGGTTTCGTCGCACAGACCGGAAAAGTTTCCCGTGAAACAATGCTCCGCCGAATCCATCTCCCGGTGAAACTGGGCGAGGACCCGATCGTAACGGGCGAGATACTCCGGATTGCCCATCGCCACGTCGCAGAGCCGGCGGGGAAAGTCCTTCAGCATCCGGTCGGGATTGTGGCCGCTTTCCTTCCAGGCGATGCGGTCCAGCATTTTGAAGAGCATGCGGGCCGCGGGGTGCCAGCTCCACCACATGTTGTTGGCCAGCTCTTCCAGCCCTTTCAGCCGCTCGGGCAGATTGGGGAAAACATCCTCCCTGGCCTGGATCATGGCAATATCCTCCTCTCTTTCGTTTAGCGCTTTCCTCAGATTAGCTTCCTGATGAGCTGATAAGAGGATGCGGTATCGACTTCCTTCTCGGTAACGGCGAATTCCAGATCCACGATGGAAAGCTTTTCCGCGATCATCCCGATGGCTTTTCCTGTCTGACCCTGGATCAGGAGGGAGACGGCTTCCGCTCCCAGAAAGCCGGCAAGGTTCCGGTCTCGCGCGGTGGGGGTTCCCCCGCGCTGGACATGGCCGAGCACGGCGACCCGCGCTTCCAGAGCGGTGATTTCGGTGATCTGCCGGGCGATCTCGTAGGCCGAGGCGGCGCCCTCGGCAACGATGACAATCCAGCTCACCTTGCCCCGGGCATTGCCGGCGGCGATCTCCCGGCACATCGCCGGCAGGTCGAAAGGCTGTTCCGGAATCAGGACATCCTCCGCGCCGCCGGCCAGTGCGACCTGGAGCGCAATGAAGCCCGAATCCCGGCCCATGACCTCCACCACGAAGATCCGTTCCATGGAAGTGGCCGTATCGCGGATCTTGTCGATGGCTTCCAGGGCGGTGTTGACGGCGGTATCCGCTCCGATCGTGACCTCCGTCCCGGCGATGTCGTTGTCGATGGTTCCCGGAACGCCGATGCAGGGGATTCTCCAGCGGCGGGACAGGGCGATGCCCCCCCGGTAGGTTCCGTCGCCGCCGATCAGCACGAGGCCGTCGATCTCGTATTTTTTCAGAGTGGCCACGGCCTGCCGCTGCCCTTCTTCCGTCTGAAACTCTGGACAGCGGGCCGTCTTCAGGATGGTGCCCCCCCGGCCGATGATGTTGGAGACGAAACGGCGATCCAGGGGGATCAGTTCCTCATGGAGCAGGCCCGCGAAGCCGCGGGGAATTCCCAGCACTTCGATCGCATTCTTCAAGGCCGTGCGGACGACGGCGCGAATCGCCGCATTCATGCCGGGCGCATCGCCCCCGGATGTCAGAATTCCGATTCTTTTCATGGCCATAACCGCCCTCTCCTTTTTTTCGCACGGCGTTTCTGTCCGGTTCGTTTCAAGGTCAGGAGTTGCTTTATCCCGCCGCCGCTTGTATGTTAAATGTTAAAATTCAAGTATCTGCGTTGTATTCTGTTCCACTTTGCAAGTTTTATCAAGCTCGGGTTGACGCAGCCGGATTTTTAGCTTCAAAATCAATTTTTCGGAACCTTTCTGCAATGCAATCCGCTGAAGGACCGGAAACCGGCTGCCGGGGATGAAACGAGGCTGTCGGGAGGATTGGGGATGAACATGCGGCAAAAAGCTTCTGACCTCTTTTCCGAGGCGCTCAAGGCGGTGCTGCCGGAGACGCTGATTCAGGAAACCCTGCAGATACAGGGAGACGATCTGGTCGTTGCGGATCGGCGATACCCCCTGGGGAACAGGCGGAATCTCTTTGTCTTTGGAAGCGGCAAGGCTTCCGTCGGCGCGGCGAAAGCAGTGGCGGCGATTCTGGGAGACCGGATCACCGGCGGGCTGGTGGTATCCAACGATGAGGCGGAACTGGACCGGATCCGCATCGTCGTCGGCGCTCATCCCGTTCCCGATGCCCGAAGCGAGCAGGCCGCGGACCTGCTGATGGAGCGCCTTGCGGGACTCTCGGAGGAGGATTTTTTCCTCTACCTCCTGTCCGGCGGGAGTTCCACCCTCATCGAAAAGCCGATCCCTCCGCTGAGACTTGAGGATCTTCAGGACATGTCGCGGCTGCTGCTCCGGGCAGGCGTCCCGATCGATGAGATGAACGCAGTGAGGAAGCAGCTGTCCCGGATCAAGGGTGGCCGGCTGGGAAGGATGACGAAGGCCAGCGGAGTCGTTCTGGTCATCTCCGACGTCATTGGGGACGACCTGGAGACCATCGGCTCCGCGCCCCTTTATCGGGACCGGTCCAGCTGTCAGGAGGCCTGCGATATCCTGTCCCGGTACCATCTATGGGGACAGATTCCCGCAGCGGTTCGGACCCTGCTGGAAGAAGGGCGCGCCGGGCAAAGAGACGACACCCCGAAGGAGGAAAATCGCCGCATCGATCATTTCGTGATCGGCAATAATCAAAAAGCCCTGAGGGCGGCAAAAGCGAAAGCGCAATCCCTGGGAATGAAGGCCTGGATTCTGACGTCCCGCCTGGAGGGAGAGGCGCGTGCCGTTGCGAATTCCCTCATCGCCATCGGCGGGGAGATCCTGAAGAACAGAGATCCTTCCGAGCCCCCGTTCTGTCTTCTGGCCGGCGGAGAGACGACGGTGACCGTCCGGGGAAGCGGGAAGGGGGGACGAAATCAGGAACTCTGCCTGGCGGCTTTGCGGGAAATCGGAAACTGTGGCGGACTGCTTCTGCTGAGCGCCGGGACGGACGGGATCGACGGCAATTCGGAAGCTGCAGGGGCTCTGGCCGATGCCGCCGGTTGGGAGCGCGCCCGGGAACTGGGTTTATCCATCGATGACTTTCTGGAGCGGAATGATTCTTTCCGATTCTTCGAGCAGGCGGGCGGATTGATTGTCACCGGCCCGACGGGAACAAACGTCATGGACATCGTCATTCTGCTGATTGGAGGCAACGGCTTTTGACCGTGCCCGGCAGACGGGACCATCCCCGCTCGCTGAAGGCCCGTTTCAGGATTGACGGACGGCCTTCAGCGAGTGGTCCAGCTCATAGATCATGGGGATTCCCGTGGGAATTTCGAGATCGGAGATATCCGTGTCGGATAGCTCTTCGAGAACCTTGACCAGAGCCCGGAGGCAGTCCCCGTGGGAGACGATCAGGACCTGTTTCTCCGCCCGGATTGCCGGGATGATGAACTCGTTCCAGGCCGGCAGGAGCCGCTCCAGGGTATCCTGTAGCGATTCCCCCAGGGGAAGCTGCTGCGGGGGGATGTTCCGATAACGACGGTCATGCCCCGGGAAACGCGGATCGTTCGGGGTCAGCGCCGGGGGGCGGACAGCAAAGCCGCGCCGCCAGAGTTTCACCTGCTTTTCCCCGAATTCCTCGGCAACTTCGGCCTTGTTGAGTCCCTGAAGCGCCCCATAATGGCGTTCGTTGAGCCGCCAGTCGCGAACCACGGGTATCCACAGAAGATCCATTTCATCGAGGAGAATCCACTGGGTTCGGATCGCCCGCTTCAGGAGCGAGGTAAAAGCGATAGTGAAGGTCAGTCCCTGCTGCTTGAGCAGCCTCCCTGCCTCTCTGGCTTCCTCTGCACCCTTGGCCGTCAGATCCACATCCGCCCAACCGGTAAAGAGATTCTCCCGGTTCCAGACGCTTTGTCCATGCCGGACCAGCACAAGTTGATACATCACGATTCCTTCAAGGGGGTTGCTTCCTCTTCGCCCCAGACGCGGGCGAGGGTGGCCTGGATCTTCTTCTCGAAGCGGGTGATCAGTTCGCGATTGGCGGCGACCAGGGCCTGCTCGGCTTCGATCTCGGCGACAATGGCTTGCTGCACCAAGAGGGGAGGAAGGGGAATTGGAATCCGCTCAACGATATTTTGATTGATCTTGGGCATGCTCCCGGCAGCACCCACCGCATTCCTCATTAAGAATTTTCGTACGGGTTGGCTTTGCAAAGTAAGTAATAAGTAATAGTCGTTGATCTTGGACTCGTTGGCACGTACACGGATCATTAGATCGGGATAAATGAAGTTCGATTCTTCCACATCAAACAAGGCTGCGGTACCCACTAGGTCCGCCGTATTTCCACGTTGAAGGTAGATGTCTCCCCTTCGGCAGCGACATGGAGCATCCGCCGGGATCGACTCGTCCAAGTATTTGAACTTGGTAAGATCGAGTTTGCCCGACGTGGTTGCACTGAGTGTTAGGACTTTCGTATCGGTTGTACGGTCCACCGGTTTTCCCGAGTATCCATTCTTCGGTTTGCCTTCAATGACTGTGTCTAAAGTGACCATCGGCCAGTCGGGGTGGATGGTGATATGGGGGTGGTAGTTGTCGAGGACGGCACGGCCGCCGTTGATGACTTTCTGGTAGCCCTCGATCTCCGCTACAATCTCCCTCTGCACCGCCAGCGGCGGAAGGGGGATTTGGATTACACGCAAATCGGAGGTCTTCACACTTGCCTGATTAACGGCCCTCTGAGCGAAGGACTTCACCGTATTGATGAAGCGGGCAGTCTTGAAAATCCGAATCGCATAGTGCGGGTCAATACGTGAATCATCCGCCTCCAAGCGAATCAGGTTTATTCCGTGAATCACATCGACGTCTTTTCCATTAAATATTGCGGACTTCCCGAGATGATCAAAGCTATTTATGTGACTGAGGAGGATGTCTCCTAACTTTAGAAACGATTCAGCTTTCACTTCATCATTCGTGAACTTCGTCTTTTCGAGGTCCACAGAACCATCCGCAATGGTTTGAATGCGCGTGACACGATATTTCGCCCTTTCATCGGCTTGGGTTACATTCACGCCGTTTCCAATCTTCGTGAATACTTCCTCAAGCCGTACCAGGGGGAAAGTCGAGAGATTAGCTACGTCCTCCCGATACCTCTCAACGCTCAGGTTGTAGGCTCCATTCGCCGCGACCTTCTCCTTCTCCACGATCAGCCCGAGCGTGGGCTGGAAGTCAGCCACCGATTCCCCCACCCGCAGACGGTTCAGGTATTCGCCGATCTCGGCCAAAGCCTGCGGCAGGTCGTTCTTGTCAATCTCGCGCCGTTGCGCGCCGAGGCCGTAGCCGTCATTCTCGATCTTGAAGAAGGCGATGGTGTCGGCCTTCCTGGCCAGCGCCTTGTCGAGAATCAGGATCGAGGTCTTGACGCCCGAATAGGGCTGGAACACACCCGCCGGCAGCGAGACGACGGCGACGAGGTAGTCCTCCACCAGCATCTTGCGCAGTTGCTTGTAAGCGATCTGGCTCTGAAAGATGATCCCCTCGGGGACGATGATGCCGGCGCGGCCGGTGGGGGTGAGGTGCTCGGCCATATAATCCACAAACAGCACTTCGCTCCGTTTGCTCTGCACCGAAAAGCGGTTGTGCGGCTTGATGCCGCCCTTCGGCGACATGAAGGGGGGATTGGCGAGGATGACGTCGGCGTATTCATTCCAGCGGTCCTGGCTGGTCAGTGTGTCGTATTCATAGATGTGCGGATCGGTAAATCCGTGCAGGTACATATTCACCAGGGACAGGCGCACCATGTCGGGCGATATGTCGTAGCCTTTGAAATTCTTTGCGAGACGGCCCTTTTCGTCCGGTGTCAGAAGGTCGCCGGTGCGTTGCATTACCCCCTCACCCCTACCCTCTCCCGCGAGGGGAGAGGGGGAAGAATTGGCTTTTAAGATATGCTTGTAGGAAGAGATCAGGAATCCGGCGGTGCCGCAGGCCGGATCGAGGACCGTTTCGTGTTTCTTCGGGTCGATCACGGTCACGATGAATTCAATGATGTGGCGCGGCGTGCGGAATTGACCGGCATCGCCTTGGGAGCCCAGAACGGAAAGAAGATATTCAAAAGCATCGCCGAGGCGTTCGGAATGGTCGTATTCGAACTCGTCGATGACCTTGAGAAACATTTTCAGTGTTTCGGGATCGCGGTAAGGTAAGAAGGCGTTCTTAAAGATGTCGCGGAAGAGCGGCGGAATGCCCGGATTTTCGGGCATCTTGGCGATGGCCTCGGCATAGAGATTCAGCGTCTCATGGCCGCCCAGGCCCGACCGCATGAGTTTGGCCCAGCCGTAGCGGGCGAAATCCCCGGCGAAAAACTTGCGAAGGCCGCCCAATTCCTCAGCCTCGGCGTCCATGTCGTCCATGAATTTGTAGATCAGTGCAATCGTGATCTGCTCGACCTGGCTCTTGGGATCGGGAACCTTGCCCAC
>CAZKRB010000001.1:0-121163 GCA_964555065.1 uncultured Syntrophus sp. | reverse complement strand
GCGGGCAGGTAGGGATTGCGCGTGAGGATTTCGGAGTACATGCGGGCATTGTGGCTGAAGACTTCCTTGATGATCCGGATTTTTTCCTCGAAAATCGGAGTCGTGAAGGGTTTCAGGCCCTGGAGATCCGTTCCCAGCGCGTCCATGACCATCCCGAAGGCCATCGTATTGAAATGATTCAGGCTCTGGACGATGCTCATGGCCAGGTCATGATGCTCCGGGGTGGTCTCCACCAGGCGGGCCCCCTTCTCCTGCAGCAGGATCCGCAGCCAGAAAAGCCACCTTCCGTCACCGGTCCGGGCCGGGCAGAGCACGAAGGAATAGCCGTCCAGGGAAGGGACCTCCGGGCCGAAGAGGGGATGCGTGCCGATCACGTCGCACTCGGCCGAGCGCAGCATGGCCTCCACCGGCTCCACCTTGAGGGAGGTGATATCCATCAGCAGGGCGTCTTTCCTCATGGCCGGTCCGATCCGGGCGATCACCTCCCCGGCCGCGCTGATGGGCACGCTAACCACGACCACGGAGCAGCGCGCTCCCATCTCGGCCAGGCTCATTCCTTCCTCGAGATCGGCGATGTGAACGGTGTACCCTTCCTGCTCAAAAAAGCGGGCGAACCATCGCCCCATATCCCCCCTGCCGCCGATAATGCCGATTTCCATGGCGCCGCCTTCTGCCTCCTTAGGTTAACCTCAACGCCCGCTGCCGCAGCAGGTGATCCGCCAGGACCATCTGGACCATCGCCTCGCAGACGGGAACGATGCGCGGAATCACGCAGACGTCGTGCCGGCCGCCGATGGACAGCGTCACGGGATTTCCCGCTTCATCGATGGTCCCCTGGGGGCGGGAAATGGAGGGGATGGGCTTGCAGGCCACGCGGATGACGATTTCCTCCCCGTTGGAAATTCCCGCCAGGATTCCCCCGGCCGCATTGGCCAGGAAGCCGTCTGGACTCAGGGGATCGTTGCTTTCCGATCCCCTCATCCCTGCCGCGTCGAACCCGGCGCCGATCTCCACCCCCTTGACGGTCCCGATGCTCATGAGCGCCCCGGCCAGCGCAGCGTCGAGCTTGTCGAATACGGGCTCTCCCAGCCCGTCGGGACAGTCCCGCACCACAACGCCCACGATTCCCCCCAGGGAATCTCCCTGCCGCCGCGCTTCCGCCAGGCGCTCCATCATTCTCCCCGCCGCTTCCGGATCGGGGCAGAACAGGGCGTTGTCCAGCGACTCCCGACGAACCGTTTCGGCGCCCCCGGCAATCCGGATTCCCCCCAGGGCCATCGTATAGGCGAGAACTTCGATCCCGACGGCGCCCGTCACCAGAGCGGCCACGGCTCCCGCCGCCACGCGGGCCGCCGTTTCCCGTCCCGAGGCGCGCCCTCCCCCCCGGTGGTCTCGGAAGCCGTACTTTTTGAAGTAGGTATAATCCCCGTGGCCGGGACGGAAAACGCTCCGCAGGGATTCATAGGCGCCGCTGTCGGCATCCCGGTTGCGGATCAGGAGGGCAATCGGCGTTCCCGTCGTTTTTCCCTCAAAGACCCCGGAGAGGATCTCCACCTGGTCCGATTCCCGCCGCGGGGTGGCAAAGGCCTGTTCGCCCGGTTTTCTCCGGTCCAGCGCCGCCTGAATCGTCTCGGCGCAAAGGGCCAGACCCGGGGGACAGCCGTCAACCACCGCCCCGATAGCCCCGCCGTGCGATTCGCCCCAGGTGGTCACCCGAAAAATGCTCCCCATGGTATTTCCAGACATTGCTTGACTCCCCTCTTCGCGCCGAATGCGCTCTTCTCCCCTTCAGACTGGGACGTCCGGCCATCATTCTCCACTTTCTTTTACGGGTTGGCGTAGCCTTCCCGCTTGAAGCCTTCCTTTCCCTTCCCGGCTCTGAAACCGGGAGGATGGCTAACTGCCGGAAGGAAAACAGCGCAGGATCTCCTCCACGATCTCGACCGGCGATGCCGCAGTGCCGTCGATCACCAGGTCGGCCAGCGCTCGGTAGATCGGCATGCGCTGGCTTAGTATCGCCCAGGTTTCCTCCAGCAGCGAGGACTCCGAAGGCTCCGTCCCCGAAAAGGAAGGGCGCTGTTCCCGGCTGGCGGCATCGGCCTGGATTCGGCGGGCCAGGACCTCTTCCGCGGCCGTCAGCAGAACGACCCAGCCGGTGGATTTCACCATCGCCGCATTTTCCGGGTCCAGCACCGCCCCGCCCCCGGTAGCGATCACGGCGCTCCGCTCTGCAGCCAGGCGGCGGATCACCGCCTTTTCCCGTTCCCGGAAAAAGGGCCAGCCCTCCCGCTCCACCATCTCCCGGATGGTTCGCCCTTCCCCCGCTTCCACCAGGACGTCGGAATCGAAAAAGAGGCGTCCCAGCCGCCGGGCAAGTTCCCGGCCGACCGAGGTCTTCCCCGATCCGCGGTACCCGATCAGGACGATGTTCCGTTCTCCCGGTCCGCTCATGCCGGAGTTCCCCCCAAGGTCAAGTCATTCACAACCATCACACTCTGAATGAACAGCATAAAAACACAAATTTCGCTTTAAACTGCAAGCAACGGATATTTATGTATAACTCGCAGACTTTGGCGGAGCCTTCGGGTTCCCCCTACGACTTCAGGCGCTCCCCGGTTCCTGTGAGCGCCTCTCCGACCTGAAGGAGTTTCCCTTCGCCTTCAGGTCAGTCACTCCCATCCCGGGCAAACCCAGGGCGACAATGCAGGGGGCAGCGGGCGCAGAGAAGCCTCCGTTGCGGCTTCGCCCGGTAAACCGACCGGGAGCGTTCCCGGTAATGTCTGTTGAATATAGCGTTGAAATCAGCACAGTTTCCCCAATTCCTCCCAGAAGCCGGGAAAGGATTTCCGCACACAGTCCCGGTCCGCGATTTCGATGCCCGGAACAGCCAGGCCGGCGACGGCGAAGCTCATGGCGATCCGATGATCGTCGTAAGTCTCGATCTCGCCGCCATGAGGATGGCCGCCCTCGATCACGAGGCCGTCCGGGGTTTCCCGCGCGGCGATTCCGATCCGCCCCAGTTCCGCGGCCAGGGCCGCCAGGCGGTTGCTTTCCTTGACGCGCAGGTGAGCAGCCTCCGTAATTTCCGTGCGCCCTTCCCGGAAAGCCGCCAGCACCGCCAACGACGGCACCATGTCGGGAATGTCCCCCATGGGCAGAACGCGATCTCCCGGCTGCAACCGGTCGCAGGCCACCTCCACGCCCTTCCCGTCCCAGGTCACGGTGCACCCCAGGTCCTCAAGGATCTTGAGAAAGCGGGCATCCCCCTGGACGCTGCCGGCGGTGAGGCCCGGCACCCGGATTCGCCCCAGTCCCAGGGCTGCCGCCAGAAAAAAGTAGGAGGCGCTGGAATAATCCCCCTCGACGGCGAAGGAGCGCGCCCCGTAGGCCTGCCCGGCCGGGACCAGAAAGGTATTGCCGTTGAGCCGCTCGACGGCAACACCGAAGCGCTCCATCACCTGGAGGGTCATCTCGATATAGGGCTCGGAAACGGTCCGGCCGGAGAGCAGGATCTTCACGTTCCGCAGCGCATAAGGGCTGCTCAGCAGGAGAGAGGAGACGTACTGGCTGCTGTCCAGGTCGGAAAAGACGGCGCGCCCCCCGGGAAGTCCCCGCGCCTGAATATGGACGGGAGGGCAGCCCGGATTTTCCGGGGTCTCGATCTCCACCCCCATGCACTTCAGGACCTTAAGCAGCGGCCCCACCGGGCGCTCGCGGAGGCGGGCGGTACCGTCGAGGACAAAGCGGCCGTTCCCCAGGCAGACCAGGGAGGTGAGAAAACGGAGCGCCGTCCCATTGTTCCCTAGGAAGATGGGCTGCTCCGGCTCCAGGATCCTGCCGCCCATACCGGAAACGAGGATTTCGTTGTCTCCGACCTCGAACTTCGCGCCCAGGAGTTCAAGGGCCGTCATGAAGGTGCGGGTGTCTTCCGCGAGCAGGGCATTGATCAGGCGGGATTCCCCCTTTGCCAGGGCGGCCACGGTCAGCGCCCGCTGCGTGATGCTCTTCGAGCCGGGAACCTCGAGGGTCACCCTGCGGATCGCTCGTTTTTCAGGACTCATTTTGAAGCCCTCCCCCTTTCTCCAGCAACTTCAGCCGTTTCCGCACCACCTGCCGCATGAGATCCACCGGGGGCTCCAGTCCCGTCCACAGGCGAAACTGGGCGGCGCCCTGCTCAACGAACATCTCAACACCGGAAAGGACGTCGCAGCCCGCCTGCCTGGCTTCCCGCAGAAGCTTCGTCTCCAGGGGATTGTAGATCACGTCGGCAACGAGGCGAAAACGGCTCAGCACCGCAGCGGGAACAGGGGAAAACTCCGCCTCCGGGGCCATTCCCACCGGGGTGGTATTGATCAGGATGTCGCCCTCCAGTTTCCCGATTTCCGCCAGGGGATGGAAGGTGCAGCCGAACTGGGCGGCGAGGCTCCGGCCAGGCTCTTCCGTCCGGTTGACCACCACGGGGATTCCTTCTTCCCGGAGCAGTCCGTAGAGGGCGGCCCGCGCCGTTCCCCCGGCGCCGATCACCACCGCCCACTTCCCCTTGATCTCCGTGGCCTTCCGCAGCGCCCGGATCAGCCCCTCCCAGTCCGTATTCGTTCCCCGGAACCCGCCGCCCTGTCGGATCAGCGTATTGACGGCTCCGATGGCACGGGCCTGCTCGTCAACATCTTCCAGGAAGGCCATGACCGCCCGCTTGTAAGGGATGGTCACGCTGGCCCCCCGGAATCCCTTCCGCGCCAGCTCCCCCATGGCCTGCGCCAGGTCGGTCACATCCCAGGCCTCATAACGGCCGGCAAGATGATGGTACTGGAGGGCGGCGGCGTGCATGAGGGGGGAAAGGCTGTGCCCCACCGGGTGACCCAGCAGGGCGAGGAGAAGCGGACCGGTAAGTTCGGTCCGAGCAGAAAGGGGCTTTTCGGAAATGCCTTCCGGGGTGGTGCTCATCGGCCGGTTTTCCTTTCCGCTCTTCTGTCCGGTTTCCCCTCCGCCGACTCGCCCCGACCCTTCCGTCCCGCCGAGGGCCCGCCACCCAGGATTTCGAAGATTTCCGCCATTTCCGCCGCCGTCAGCTGGCCCGGCGCGGTCGCCGATTCCTGGCCCAGGGCGGCGAAGGTGAAATGGGCGCCCAGCATCGGCGCCATGATCCGGCTGATCTTCCCCGGCTCCCCCATGCAGATGGCCACGATTTCCTGCCCCTTCCCCAGGGACCAGGGGATGAGCCGCAGCAGCCGGAGATTGTCCGCCACCGTGCGGGCCAGGGTGGCAATCTTGATGACCTGCGCCCCCCCTTCCCGACAGCAGCGCCAGAGGTCCTCGAGAACGGCATCGGAGGGGGTCTCCTGGAAATTGTGGCAGGAAAGGATCAGTTGCGTCGGCCCCCGATGCTCCGTGATCAGCGCCTTGAGAGAATCCCGCAGGCCGGCCTCGGTGCGAAGCTCCACATCCACGTAATCGACGCCCGCCAGGACAGCCTCCCGCAGCACGGCGATCCGCTCCTCTTCGGGGATTCTGTTCTCCCGGACCGGCAGCCCGCTTTCCTCGCCTCTGCGGTGGGTCACGACGATCTTCACGGGAAAGGGGTTCCTCCGAATCTCCCGGACCAACTCCTTCAGGAAGACGCCCTCCATCAAATCCAGCCTCAATTCCAGGAGATCGGCCAGCGGGGCTGCCGCCCGGATCTGTCCGACCGCCTCGTCCAGTCCTGGCCCCACGACGGGGATGCAGACTTTGACCCGCCCCCACCCCTCCCGGTCATGGCGGGGAAGGAGGGCCGTCATCAGAGTATTCTGCAGGTAGCGGGAGGCGGCCACCACCTGGCCGAAGATCG
The DNA here is from genome assembly GCA_964555065.1 of uncultured Syntrophus sp. Taxonomy (GTDB): domain Bacteria; phylum Desulfobacterota; class Syntrophia; order Syntrophales; family Syntrophaceae; genus Syntrophus. The sequence continues at coordinate 115,336 of CAZKRB010000001.1, read as the reverse complement.
CGGACAGGACGGAGACCGGCATGGGACCGTTGTTGTACTGCGCCAGGCGACTGTAAACCTGATCCTCCTGCACGGGATCGTAAATCTCCATCCCCAGGTCGGCTTTTTTCCTGCCGATTTCCAGGGCCAGAGTCGCCCGTTCGTTGAGCAGCTCCACAATCCGGCTGTCCGCCTTCTGGATGGACTTCCGAAGTTCTTCTAACGACGGTTCGCTCACGGCATCATTTCCTCCAGGACTTCTGCCGGCAGTTCTCGGGGAATTTCCTTCGAAATAAAGGGGATGCCGATCTTCTTCAAGAGGACAAAGGGCAGTTCATTCCCCTCCTTCTTCTTGTCCAGCGCCAGCCGCTCCAGGATGGAGGAGCGGGAAAGGCCTTCTGGAACCCGGTCGGGAAGACCGAGGCGCCGGATCAAGGCTTCGATCCGGGCCTTCTCCTCCGTCGGAAGGAATCCGGACCGGGCGGAAATCCTGGAGGCGGCGATCATCCCCAGGGCGACCGCCCTGCCGTGAGGGAGGGTAAACTTCGAAGCGGCTTCCAGGGCATGGCCCAGGGTATGGCCGAAATTCAGGATGCGCCGGAACCCCGATTCCTGCTCATCGATCTCCACGACGCCCTTTTTGATCCGGCAGGACCGTTCAATGACCGCCTCCAGGATCTCCCGCTTCCTTTCCCGGAGGGCCGTGGCCTCCCTTTCCAGCAGCTCGAAGAATCCCGGTTCGTCGATCACCCCGTATTTGACGATTTCCGCCACACCGTTGAGATACTCCTCGTCGGAGAGGGTTTCCAGAAATTTCAGATCGGTAAAGATCCGCTTCGGCTGGTAGAAGGTCCCCAGAAGGTTCTTCCCCTGGGGCAGGTTCACGGCCGTCTTCCCGCCGATGCTGCTGTCCACCTGGGCCATCAGGGTCGTGGGAATCTGGATAAAGGGAACGGAGCGCATGTAGATGGAGGCGATAAAGCCCGTCAGATCGCCCACGACGCCACCGCCCAGGGCCAGCAGCAGGGAATGGCGGTCGACGCCCAGCTCCAGCAGGCGGGCCGCCAGGGACAGGGCGGTTTCCATCGTTTTCGAGCCCTCGCCGGCGGGAAACTCCAGGAGATCGGCGGGGAGATCGAGCTCTTTCAGCTTTTCGAGGAAAGCCTGCCCATAGAGGCGCCCCACGTTGGAATCGGTCACGATGACATAGCGGGTGGCCGGGTGATCCTTGGCGATCAGCAGGCCGATCCGATCCTGAAAATCATAGCCGATGCAGATTTCATGGGACTCGGAGAGGCGCTTGTCGAGGTGGATCTTGATCCGGTTCATACGAGCACCTTCATCGTCGCGTTCATGACGTGCTCCATCCGCTTCAATTCGTCCATCAGCTCGTAGAAGGTCTCCGGCTTCAGGGACTGCGCGCCGTCGCAGAAGGCCTTCTCCGGCTCGGGATGCATCTCTACGATGAGGCCGTGGGCGCCGACGGCAACCGCCGCCCGGCTCAGGGGAATGACGTATTTCCAGTGGCCCGTGGCATGGCTGGGATCGATGATGACCGGCAGATGGGTCAATTCCTTCAGCACGGGAACGGCGCTGATGTCGAGGGTGTTGCGCGTGGCGGTCTCGAAGGTCCGGATCCCCCGTTCGCAGAGGATAACCTGGTCATTGCCCGCCGACAGGATGTACTCCGCGGACATGAGCAGCTCCTCGATGGTGGTCATCATCCCCCGCTTCAGGAGGACGGGTTTGCGCGACTGGCCGATCTTCTTCAGCAGGGCGAAGTTCTGGACATTCCGGGCGCCCACCTGGAGAATATCGGCATAGGCCTCGACGAGGTCAACGTCGGCGGGATTCACGACCTCGGTCACCACGGGCATCCCCGTTTTTTCCCGGGCCTTGGCCAGCAGCTTCAAGCCGTCTTCTTCCATCCCCTGGAAGCTGTAGGGAGAGGTCCGCGGCTTGAAAGCCCCGCCCCGCAGGATGTGGGCACCCGCCTTGCGGACGATGTAGGCGCTTTCCAGCAGCTGCTCTTCGCTTTCCACGGAACAGGGGCCGGCCATGACGACAAATTCCCCGCCTCCGATGCGGACGTCCCCGACGCGGATCACCGAATCCTCCTCTTTGGCTTCCCGACTGGTCAGCTTGTAAGGCTTACGGATGGGAACCACTTTTTCCACTCCGGACAGGGCCGCCAGGTATTTCAGCTCCTCGCCGCCCCGCTCTCCTCCCACAGCCTTGACGACCGTCTGCTCCGCGCCGTTGGAGGGATAGGCCCGGTAGCCGATGGACTCCACCCAGCGCACGACATGGTCGATCTGAATTTCCGTCGCGTTTCTTTTCATGACGATGATCATGGGAACCTTCTCCTTTACACGCCCTTGGGCGCTTCCGATCCGAGGGCGTCGACAAAAATGGCCATGGGGCTTGCCGCCTCCATGGCCAAAAAATAAAAAAGCCATGGGCGGCGTCTTTCGATCTGCCCATGGCTTGGTGTTTTACATCCGTTCGCTCAACCCGATGGACAGATCTCCAGATAAAAATACCAATAGTAGCTAAAGTAGTTGGAATTTGTCTTACCGGCCATTCTGTCCATTTTGTTTTCTTTACACCGCTGCACCCTTTAGGGAAGCCGCGGAAATTCTTTCTCGAATTTTTTTCAGATTTCAAAAGTGCGGAAATGAAATCATAAAGCAGCGGCCTTTGTCAAGAAGAATATGGCCCATCGGCTCATTTCCCCATGGCCTCCTTGATCCGGCGGGCCAGGGACGCTATCTGCGGCACCAGGTCGGAACGGTCCGCATGATCGGCGATCAGCCGCACAAAGGCGCTGCCGACGACGACCCCATCGGCCAGGGGGGCGAATTCCCTCGCCTGCTCCGGCGTGGAAATGCCGAAGCCCACGACCAGCGGCGTATCCGTATAGGCCCGGATGCGCTCGATGTCCCGCTTCACGCTTTCGGCATCGGGCTTTGCCGTCCCCGTCACCCCCGTAATGGAGATATAATAGAGAAATCCCCGGCTCTGACGGGCAATCTGGCCCATCCGCTCCTCGGACGTCGTGGGGGCGATGAGGGAAATGAAATCCATCCCTCGGGGATCGGTTTCCCGGCGGAGTTCCCCTGCCTCTTCCGGGGGCAGATCGACCACGAGGAGGCCGTCAATGCCCGCGGCCTCCGCCCGCCGGGCGAAGCGGTCCAGCCCGAAGGCGTAAATGGGGTTGTAGTAGCCGAAGAGAACCACCGGCGGCAGATCGACGGACTTCCGGAGGTCTGCGATCAGGTCGAGGATCCCCGCCAGGGTCGTCCCCTTTTTCAGGGCCCGCTGGGCGGCCTCCTGGATGACGGGACCATCCGCCGTGGGATCGGAAAAGGGAACCCCGATTTCCAGGATATCCACCCCCGCCTCCGCCAGGCCGACGAGGATCTCCCGGGTTTTCTCCAGATCGGGATCACCGGCCGTCAAATAGACCACCAGGGCCTTTTCTCCCCTTTCCCTCAACCGTTGGAAGGTTTGCGCGATCCGGCTCATGATTTTCCCTCCTCCATCTGCCTGGCGATGACTTCCGCATCCTTGTCCCCCCGGCCGGAAAGGTTGACCAACATAATGCGATCCCTTTCCAGCGCGGGCGCCGCCTTCAGGGCATACGCCACGGCATGGGCGCTCTCCATGGCGGGAATGATCCCTTCATAGCGGGAGAGGGTGTGAAAAGCTTCCACCGCTTCCTCGTCCGTCACCGTCACGTATTGGGCCCGGCCGACGCGGGAAAAGTAGCTGTGCTCAGGGCCGACGCCGGGGTAGTCCAGGCCGGCGGCGATGGAATAGGCATCCCGGATCTGGCCGTGCTCGTCCTGGAGGAGAAAGGTGCGGTTTCCATGGAGCACCCCGATGCGACCCGCACTGATGCTGGCGGAGTGGAGAGCCGAATCCAGCCCCTTGCCCGCCGCTTCGACGCCGAACATCGCCACGTCCTTATCCCGGCGGAAGGGATAGAAGAGTCCCATGGCATTGCTCCCCCCGCCGACGCAGGCGATGAGCACATCGGGCAGCCGCCCTTCCTTCTTGAGGATCTGCCGCTTTGCCTCCCGTCCGATGACGCTCTGGAAATCCCGGACCATCATGGGATAGGGATGGGGGCCGGCCGTCGTCCCGATGACGTAGAAGGTGTCCCGGACTGAGGAAACCCAGTACCTCATGGCTTCGTTCATGGCGTCCTTGAGGGTGGCCGTGCCGGACGAGACGGGAATCACCTCCGCCCCGAGGATCTTCATGCGGAAGACGTTGGGCGCCTGCCGCCGGATGTCCTCTTCTCCCATGAAGATTTTGCACTCCATGCCAAAGAGCGCCGCCACTGTGGCCGTGGCCACCCCATGCTGTCCCGCTCCCGTCTCGGCAATGACCTTTCTTTTCCCGAGCCGTCGGGCCAGCAGCGCCTGCCCGAGGGTGTTGTTGATCTTGTGGGAACCGGTGTGATTCAGGTCCTCCCGCTTCAGATAGATTTTGGCCCCGCCCAGGGTCTCCGTCAGCCGCTTGGCGTAATAAAGGGGGGTCGGCCTACCTGAATAATCTTGCAGGCAGCGGGCCTGCTCCTCCCGGAACGTCGGGTCCCGCCGGGCCTGCCGGTAGGCCTCTTCCAGTTCGATCAGTGCGGGCATCAGGGTCTCGGCGGCATAGCGCCCGCCGAAAATCCCGAAATGCCCCCTCTTGTCGGGTAAACTGCCCTTCATTTTGCTCACCTTCTCCTCTTGACTGTCTTTCCGCGGTCCTCATTCGCAGGGCGCCGCCGGAAGCGGCGCGACTTGATTCCCACTCAATCCGGCAGTGGCGCACCTTGATTTCCCTTCACCCGGCATCGGACGCCTCAGCGGCACGGTTTGGTTCCTGCTCCGCTCGGCATCGGACGCCTCAGCGGAGGGCTTTCGGCCCCTTACCGTCCGTCGGGATATACCTGGCGCTTCCGCCCGGCCCCTTTATGTTGCACGTTGGCGTTCCCCGCTCTTCGGGGTGGTTAATCAGAATGTAAAGTTATCGAACTTACTCAGAGAGCGGTAGCAGGAGAATCGGTTTCCTGTTCAGTCAGATTCTTCCCGTTCAGGAAACCCTTCTTTGCCCGGAGAAGCGCCGTCTTCTCCGGGCTGTCTTCTCCCCATCGTTTTCTCAATCCAGTGGATGATGGCGCAGGCGCTGAAAAATCCGTTGAGGCTCCCGTTTTCTTTCTGTGTAATTCTCCTTCGCCCCCGGCGCCGGAATCCTTTTCACGGCCGAAATGACCTCACGGATTTTCACCGGGTCCTTGATGCCGGGAGCGCGTTCCACCCCGCTGTTGATGTCCACGGCCTGCGGCAGAACGGACCGGACGGCCTCGACGACATTTTCGGGATTCAGTCCGCCTGCCAGGATCAGGGGAAAGCGTTTCCGGATCCGGACGGCCAGTTCCCAGTTGGAACGCCGGCCCGTGCCGCCGTAGAGGGAACCTTCCCGGCTGTCCAGAAGAAACGCCCGACAGGGATACCGCTCCAGCAGCGTCAGGTCCTCTTCGCCCCGAAGTGACAAGGCGCGGATCTGCCTGGAAGCGGAGAACCGGCGGCAATCCTCCGGACTTTCGTCGCCGTGAAACTGCAGTAGATCGAGACCGCAGAATTCCTGAATTTCCCTGATCTTCTCCTGGGCTTCATTGACGAAGACTCCCACCCGGACCAATTCTGCGGGCAGGCGGAGAATCAGCTCCCTGGCCTTTTCGGGGGCGAGATAGCGGGGCGAGCGGGGGTAAAAGATGAAGCCCAGGGCATCCGCACCGCTCTGTGCAGCCGCCAGGGCGTCCGCCAGGCGGGTGAGCCCGCAGATTTTGATCTCCGTCATGCCGCCACGGCCTCTTTTCCCAACAGCTCCCGCAATTTTCCGCCGATGTCCGGCGCGGTCATCAGGGTCTCGCCGATGAGAAAGGCAGGGATGCCGGCGGCCTTCAGCCGCTGGATATCCCTGCGGGTACGGATTCCGCTTTCCGCGACGACTACCCGGTCCCGGGGAATGAAGGCCATCAGCTCCAGGCTGGTGTTCAGATCGGTGATGAAGGTTTTCAGATTCCGGTTGTTGATCCCGATGATCTCTGCCCCGGCGGCCAGGGCGCGCTCCAGCTCTTCCCGGTCATGAACCTCCACCAGGGCAGCCATGCCGAGGCTGACGGCCAGATCCAGATACTCCCGCAAGGGGCCGTCCTCAAGCATGGCGACGATCAGGAGGATGGCGTCGGCCCCCAGCATCCGGGATTCATAGATCTGCCAGGGGTCGAGAATAAAATCCTTCCGCAGCAGAGGCAGCCCGACGGTGCGGCGGAGAATGTTCAGATAAATCTTTTCTCCCCCGAAAAAGGTCCGATCGGTCAGCACCGATATCGCTGCCGCCCCGTTTTTCTCATAGATCTCCGCAATGCTTCCGGGATCGAGATCCGCTCGCAGCAGCCCCCTGGTCGGGGAGCGGAATTTCACTTCGGCAATCACGGCACATTCGGAACGGGAAAGGGCTCCTTTGAAATCCCGGCAGGCCGGGGAATCATGAACTATTTTTCTGAGTTCGTCAAGAGAAAGGGCGCTCTTGAGCTGGACGACCTCCGCCCTTTTTACCTCAACGATCTGATCCAAGATCATTTCCATGCTGGTCACCCGCTTTTTTTCTTTTCCTGTCAACTGTTGCTCAATTCGATGAGCTGCTGAAGCTTTCTGGCCGCTTTTCCGCTGTCGATGCAGTCGGCGGCAATCGCCAGCCCTTCGGGAATCGTCCGGGCCTTTTCGCCGGCCATGATGGCCAGGGCCGTATTGAGGAGAACGACGCTGCGGCAGGCGCCCTCCTTCCCGTTCAGGACATCCCGGGTAATCGCCGCGTTGGCGGTGGCATCGCCGCCGACGAGTTCCTGGCCCTCAAAGGTCCGACCGAAAAACTCCATGGGATCGATGTTGTAGGTGGAGATCAAGCCTTCCTTCAATTCCGAAACCCGCGTCGGCCCCGTCACCGTCGCCTCGTCGAGGCCGTCGGAACCGTGAACGATAAAGGCCCGCCTGGACCCGAGATTCTTCAGCACTCCGGCGAACATTTCCGTCAGTTTCGCATCATAGACCCCGATAACCTGGGCATTGGCGCCGGCCGGATTGGTCAGGGGCCCGAGCATATTGAAGATGGTGCGCACTCCGATCTCCCGCCGCGGGCCGATGGCGTATTTCATCGCGCCGTGCAGCTTTACCGCGAAAAGGAAGCCGATCCCGATCTGCTGGATGCATTCTTCCACGATCTCCACATCGGCACTGATGTTGATTCCCAGGGCCTCCAGGACATCGGCGCTGCCGCAGGCACTGGAGACGGCGCGATTGCCGTGCTTGGCCACGGTGATGCCAGCCGCTGCTACGACGAAGGCCGACGTAGTTGAGATATTGAAGGTATTCATCCGGTCGCCGCCCGTGCCGACGATATCCACGATGATCGGCGCCCGGGCGTCGATGCGCGTCGCTTTCTGGCGCATGCTCCGGGCCGCTCCGGCGACTTCGTCCATCGTCTCTCCTTTCATCCGCAGGGCGGTTATGAGGGACCCGATCTGAGCCGGCGTCGCGCTGCCCTCCATGATTTCATTCATCGTCGCCGTCATCTCCCCTTCGCTGAGATTAATCCCTTCGATCACCTTTGCAATGGATTCTTTAATCATTTTTTCAGCTCCTTCGCTTGATTTATTTGCTTTCTTTTTTTGTTTTGCCTTTTCTGCAATCTTTCTTTCAGGCACAGGCGGCCGCGGCCTGGAAATTTTCACCCGGCCGGACTTCCTGCTCGCCGGCGGAAATCAGCTTCAGGAAGTTTCTCAAAATCCGCTTGCCGTTAGGCGTAAGAATCGACTCGGGGTGAAACTGAATGCCTTCCACAGGGAAATCCCGGTGCCGGATTCCCATGATCTCGCCGTCCTCCGTTTCCGCCGACACTTCCAGGCACGCCGGCAGGGTCTCCCGTTTGAGGATCAGAGAATGATACCGCCCTGCCGTGAAGGGGTTCGGAACCCCTTTGAAGAGGGTTTTCCCGTCATGGCTGACCTGGGAGGTCTTGCCGTGCATAAGCTGCCCGGCCGGGACCACTTCGGCCCCGAAGGCGTAGCCGATGGACTGGTGCCCGAGACAGACGCCCATCAGCGGAATCTCCCGGTAGAATCTCCGGATCACCTCCACCGTGATTCCCGCTTCTTTCGGAGTGCACGGTCCGGGCGACAGGAAAATGGCCGCCGGTTTCATCTTTTCGATTTCCCTTAGCGTCATTTCATCGTTCCGGCAAACCGCCACCTCTTCCCCGAGCTGCCTCAGGTACTGGACCAGATTAAACGTGAAGGAATCATAATTATCGATCATCAGAATCATTTTATTGCCCTCATCTCCCTGTTTGGTTGAATTCATTTTCAATTTTATAGCTTTTGCACGCCGTAGGGCTGCTGCCGGATCTGGAATCCGGACCGCGCCAGCTCCACGGCCTGACGCATCCCCGCGGCTTTGTTGACCGTTTCCTCATACTCCGCCTGGGGATCGGAATCGGCGACCACCCCGGCGCCCGCCTGAAGATAAAGTTTCCCCTCATTCAGCAGCATCGTGCGGATGGTGATGCAGAAGTCCATGTTCCCCGAAAAGCTGAAGTAGCCGACTGCCCCGCCATAGGGCCCTCTCCGGACCGGCTCCAGCTCATCGATGATTTCCATGGCCCGGATCTTGGGCGCTCCCGTCAGGGTGCCGGCGGGAAAGGTCGCCTTCAGCACATCAAAGGCGTCCCGGCCGTCATCGAGCTGCGCCTGGATGGAGGAGACGATGTGCATGACGTGGGAGTACCGCTCGATGAGCATCAGTTGGGTAATCTGGACGCTGCCGGTCCGGGCGATCCGCCCCAGGTCATTTCTTCCCAGATCCACGAGCATGACATGCTCCGCCCTTTCCTTGGGGTCTTCCAGCAGCTCATCGGCCAGCCGTCGGTCTTCCTGCTCCGTCTTTCCCCGCGGCCGGGTTCCGGCAATGGGTTTCAGTTCGACAATCCCCTCCTCCAGGCGGACCATGACCTCCGGCGAAGAGCCGATCAGGACCAGGTCTTCGAGCTTGAGGAAGAAGAGATAGGGCGAAGGATTGACGAACCGTACCGCCCGATAGAGATCAATCGGCTCGGGAGGCGTCTGGGCGGCAAACCGCTGGGAAAGGACCACCTGGATGATATCCCCGGCCCGGATGTATTCCTTGGCTCGTTCCACGCTGTTTCGGAAGGCCTCGGGCGTCATGTTCGCCTTGAAGTCGAGGGCGGCGGGGGCGGGAGGCGAAGGGAGCGGCGGAATTGCCGGGGCCTGCAGCAGGTCGATCATGGCTTCGATCTTCCCGACGGCTTCCTGATAAAGCGTCTCCAGCGCCTGTTCTCCATCGAGATGGACACAGGCCACCACTTTGATCGTGTGGCGAACCCGGTCAAAGAGGATCAGCGTGTCCGTCACCAGGAACACCGCCTCGTCCGTGTGCAGATCATCTTCGGCGGAGGCGGGAAGGCGCTCAAAATAATTCACCATCTCATACCCCAGATAACCGACCGCGCCGCCGTAAAAGCGCGGCAGCCCTTCGACCGTCACGGGGGTGTAGCGTTGAAGGATCTCTCGAAGGAAGCGGAGCGGATCTCCCTGATGAGCAAAACGGGATTTATTCCCCTGCTCCTCGATTTCGATCTCCGGCCCTTTCACCCGGAAAATGAGGCGGGGGTCCGTCCCGAGGAAGGTGTAACGCCCCCACTTTTCGCCCCCCTCCACGCTTTCGAGTAAAAAGGCGTAGGATTGATCGCGCAGCTTCGCAAAAACGGAAACGGGAGTCTCAATATCCGCCAGAATCTCCCGGTACAGGGGAATCAGATTTCCCTCCCGGGAAAGCTTTTCAAAGGTTTCAATGTCTGGAGCATACATGGTTTGTTTTTCCTCTTCGCCAAAAGAAAAAGGCCGTGAAATCCTTCACGGCCTTTTTCCTGTGCAGTATGGTCCTGAAAATAAAAAAGCCGTGGAGGTCTCTGGGAGCTTCTCCACGGCTTTCGTTTTTTTATATCCAAACTTCTACCGGCAGACACCCCCCTGTTTTGAGGCCTGCCACCACCAGTTCATTGTTAACACGAATGCGTTCCGTTTCATGATTGTCGTCAAATTTCTCTTCCGTTACGGAAATTGAAACCTATAAAATTTTGGAACTACTTAACAGATCATACACTGCCCTGTCAATAACATTTTTTAATGCCGGGCGGGCTTCCCGGAATTGCCCATCCTTTCCGAGGAAAGCATTTCTTTCGATAATTCAAGATGTTCTTGACAGGGTGAGCGTGCTTTACATATAAGTTTATCCATAAGCAAGGATTGTAAAGATGGATCGTACCGTCCGATTCATCCATTCCTTTCCGGATTTTTTAAGGTGCAGAGAAGGACCTTATGCTGACCCGCATCGGGGCGATGCTGAAAAGTGTTCAGATCCAGGATATTTTTGACATCGCCATTATCGCCATCATGATTTCAGCCCTCCTGGTCTGGTTCAAGGACCGGGCCTCGCGATTCGTGCTGGCCGGCATCGGCGTCCTGGGGGTCATCTATGGGCTGGCCCGGTTTTTTCAGCTCTACCTCACCACCTGGGTTCTTCAGGGATTTTTTGCCATTCTCCTCTTCGTGCTGGTCGTCATTTTTCAGGAGGATCTCCGGCGCTTATTCGAACGGCTGGCCCTCTGGGGGCGTTTTAAAATTTCTTTCCGCGAAACGGTTGCTTCGGCCTCCAATGCGGAAGTTCTCGCCTCGGCCGCGGCCAATCTTGCCCGGAGGCATATCGGCGCGCTGATCGTGATTGCCGGCAGCGATCCTCTGGACCGCCATCTCACCGGAGGCGTTCCCCTGGATGCCCTGCTCAGTGAACCCCTGCTGGAGAGCATCTTCGATCCCCACTCCAAGGGGCACGACGGGGCCGTTGTCATCAGGGACAATCGCGTCGAACAGTTCGGCTGTCACCTCCCGCTCACCGGCAACATCCATCCCCGGCGCCATTTCGGACTTCGCCATACCGCCGCCCTGGGCCTTGCGGAACGTTCCGATGCCCTCTGCCTGGTGGTTTCCGAGGAGAGGGGCACGCTGTCCCTCGCCCAAGGTGAGCAGTTGAGGGAGGTTGAAAACGCGGCGGAACTGAAGAACGCCCTGGAAGAGTTTTACGCGCAGCGCGCTCCAGCCCGGCCGCAGCATCCCATTCTGGTCTGGCTGAAGAAAAACCCCAAGGAAAAAGCCCTGGCCCTGGCCCTGGCCTTTATTCTCTGGCTCAGTTTCGGCTATCAGCGGGATTCGGTCCAGCGGGATTTCATCGTTCCCATCGAATACGTCAACCTTGCCCCCGGCTGGGTCCTGGAAGGCTCCCGCAGCACCGACGCCGTGGTGACCCTCTCCGGGCCGTCCCAGGGCTTTCAAATCCTGGATCCGTCTCGGCTCAAGGTCTCCATCGATCTGGCCGACACCCGGTCGGGAAAAGTGGAGATCCCCCTCGCGGGAAGCCTGGTCCTTCCGCCTGCCGGCCTCAACGTGGAAAGCATCAAGCCGGAGCGGATCACCATTACCCTCTCCCGGTACGAGGAAGTGGAAGTTCCCATCGAAGCGGTCACCGAGCGCCCCCCCCAGGGATGGGTCATCCAGCAGACCCTCCTTTCCCCTTCGTCCCTGCGGGTACTCCTTCCGGAAAAGATCTCCCCCCATCAGATACAACTGAAGACCGAACCGGTTCCCTTGGAGGCAACGGTGGAATTGCAGTTCCACCGGGCCAGGGTGCTGATTCCGGCAGAAGTTCGAACCGTCAACGGCAAATCGCCCGAGGTGACGGTTACGGTCAAGCTCCGGAAAAAAGGCCGGGGCTCCTCTCCGAGGTCCCGGGAATCCGCCCCGGGGGCAGGCAACGATGACGCGCGCTAAGAAGACCCGCTCGGGAAAAGTGGGACTGCCGCCGGGCTCCCTCGTTCATGTCGGAGAGAGGGGGGCGGAGCCCTCCAGAATTTCCCTGATCCACTACGAGGCCTCGAACTTCGAGGAAAGGGAAATCCGGCAGATCACGGAATGCGTTCCCTTCCTCAAAAAGACCGGCGTCACCTGGATCCGCTTTGAAGGCATCCCCGAGGCGACGGTTCTGGAAGAACTGGGGCTGATCCTGGGAGTGCACCCTCTCACCCTGGAGGACATTCTGAATACCGATCAGCGTTCGAAAATGGAAGACTACGGGGATTACCTCTATCTCGTGCTGAGGATGTTCTACAGTGAAGACCGCTCCGGCAGCGGCATCAAATCGGAACAGATCAGCATCCTCTTCGGCGCCGGCTTCGTCCTATCCTTCCAGGAAAGGGCAAGCGACACCTTTGACGCCGTCCGCGAACGGCTTCACAATGCCAAGGGAAAACTCCGCCAGAGCGGACCGGATTACCTGACCCACGCGTTCATCGACGCCATTGTGGACCATTACTTTCTTATCCTGGAAGACGTGGGGGAACGAATCGAACTCCTTGAGGAGGCGCTGGTGAAAACCCCCACGGCGGCACTGCTCAGCGCTCTCCAGGGACTGAAAAAGGAGCTGATCATCCTGCGGAAATCCCTCTGGCCGCTCCGGGAGATGATCAACAGCCTGGAACGTTCCGACTCCCCCCTGATCAGCCGGTCTTCCCTCCTCTATTTCCGCGACATCTACGATCACACCGTTCACATCATCGACACCCTGGAAACGTTCCGGGACGTGCTCTCCGGGATGCTGGACATCTATCTTTCCAGCGTCAGCAACCGGATGAATGAGACCATGAAGGTCCTCACCGTCATCGCAACCCTCTTTATGCCCCTGACCTTCATCGCCGGGATTTACGGAATGAACTTCAAGTACATGCCCGAACTGGAGTGGCGTTGGGGTTACGCCATGGTCTGGGGTCTGCTGGTCATGATCGCCGGCGGCATGCTCCTCTATTTCCGCCGGAAAAAATGGTGGTAGCCCTTCGGGCCCCATCAGCCCGGAAAGCACAGCCCCTGGCTCCCGCGGCAGGACACCGCGCAAAGGGGGCTGCTGAAGGAAAGAAAGGTTCAACGACTCGCTTTTCATGAACCCCAAACCTTATTGAAACGAGGATAGGATGGAAAAAGCATGGCAGGATTTACTGGACAGGTTTCCTTACGGCATCTACCTCCTCACCGTCTCCTCCGCCGAGGGAAACAATGGCATGATCGTCTCCTGGGTGACCCAGTGTTCCCATGAGCCTCCCCTTCTGGCGCTGGCCATCCGGAAGAGCCGCCTTGCCCACGGACAGATTCTGCAAGGGAGACGGTTCTGTCTCAACGTCCTGCCGGAGGAAGCCGCCGATGCCATCGGGCAGTTCAAAATTGCCGACTGGAAGAAGAAATTCGATCCCTTCCCCCACCGGACGTCGCCCAGCGGCCTTCCCGTGCTGGAGCATTGCATCGGCTACTTGGACTGTTCTCTGGAAAAGACCGTCGATACCGGCGATCATACCCTTTTCATCGGGAAAATCACCGGGGGTGCCATTCTGAACGATGAGTTCTCGATCCCCTTGTCCACCGCCGATTACTTCGGCGTATACCGCGGGACGAGATAAGAAATTTTCCTTCGTGGCCAACGAAGATTCCCGAATGATGGAGAAACAAAGGGAAACCCTCCGGTTTCCGGAATGGACAGGCATCCTTTAGAACCATAATGGAGTCTGCCCGGATCGGCGCGGCAGCGCATCCAAAAGCGGACAGGGGGGACACCCGAAAGCAACCCCCGGGATAAACGGCATTTTTTTGCTTTTTTCGGGGACCTGTGGAGGGCTCATGTCTGTGGGATCAATACATCAGGAATTTCAAATGCCAAGACGCATGTTACTGATATTGCTGATATTTTAGTTGCCTAAATCTTATGCAAGTCGATCAATAGTTGTAAGATTTGCTTACTTACCCGAGATATCAACAAGGTTATCCACAGGCTTTTCCACAGGGCGTGTGGATGAACTCTTGTGTGGAAACAGAAAAAACCACCTTCACTGACCGGGGAGTTTCGCTCTGATCCAGCGGCAATCAACCGCCGCGGGAAGCGAAACGACAGGCAAGAACGGCCGTCGCGCTGGGGATCGATGTCATCGCCAGGGCGGACAGGGGGAAAAAGGCGACCCGGGATCAGCGGCTCATGGTCGGAACCATCGAGGGAGCAACAGAGATGAATACGGAGATCATTTTCTGGAAAGCGGTAGAACTGGAGCCGGAGTGCGAGATGGTTTTGTCCTTTGCCACAAGGGAGTCAAGAGATGCCGTAACCAAGTCGCTGAACATACGGCGGCGGCTGATGCTTGAGGAGTACAATCTCTTTGAAGCCGAGCAAATCTCCATCGAAACCGAAGATGTTGGCGAGGGGGAATACCGGATCAGAATCGTGAGGAACTTGAAGAAATAGAACCGTTCCCCGGACCTACCGCCATCCCGGGAAAAGCGCGGGGCCGCTTGCCTCTAAGTGAGGGACCGGCTCAGCCTCCCGGGTCAACATTTTTCTTGCTTCTTTCCCTGCCGTGCCTTTAAAATCAATAAGGATGAAAGAATCTTACCTATCGGGAAACATGGGAATCCAGATGCTGCTCCTTTTGGAATTCCGATGCAGGACCCAGAAAGGCGGTGTAAGGATGGTCGCAAACCCCGCTTTTATCCGGCACGACATTCTCCCTTTCCTCATCCCCTCTCCCCTGTATCAGCGGCCTTGCGAACCGCGGGGTTTCCCCCCGTCATGCCGCTTCCCTGACTGCTTTCCAGGCTCCACGCAGGTCTTGCCGCTGCCCGCTTCGCTGCGTCCGTCTCTCCAGTTAAAGAAGAGCGTACGGAATCGTTCAGGAAGGGATGCAACTCCGCTTACGTCCCCGAAACCAAGGAATGGAGGGTTTTAGGATGCGGAAGCTTATGGACTCCGGCGACCGATTGGAACGGGAAGTGGAAAGGCGGAAGCAGGCTGAGGTTGGCCTGAGGGAACGATTGCTTTTCGAGGAACTGCTCTCCGAAATTTCAGCAGGATTTATCCGTGTTTCTTCCGAACGGGTCGATGAGGAAATTCACAAGGCGATGATGGAGGTCCTGCGGTTCTTCAAGGTCGATCGGTTCGCCCTGATCGAAATGTTTCCGGACAGGAAAACCTGGATGATCACCCATTCCGTTTCCGCTGCCGGTGTGCCTCCCGTTCCTGTGGGTGTGGATCTCCCGGTATCCATCAATCCCTGGGCGTACGATAAGCTGATACGGAAACGGGAAGTACTCTCCCTTGCAAAGCTGAATGAGCTGCCGACGGAAGCGGAGGCGGACCGTAAAACCTGGATCAAATGGGGCATCCGATCCAATCTGAATATCCCCATCCTGATCGGGGGACCCGTTGATCATGTGATTGCCATTAACTCGTTGAAGCACGAGCGCGCTTGGCCCAAGGAATTAATCCCCCGCCTGCGGCTGCTGGGAGAAATCTTCGTCAATGCCCTGGAGCGAAGCAGAGTCCAGAAGGCCTTACAGGAAAGCGAAGAGCGTCTGAACCTCGCAACATCAGCCGCGGAAGCAGGTCTATGGATTCTGGACATAAACACCGGTCACGTCTGGGCAACGCCGATATTGAGGGAAGTTTTTGAATTTCACCCTGGCGAGAAGTTGAGTTTCGAACGGATGCTGGAAGTCATTCATCTCGAGGATCGGAAAAGGGTCAGAGAAATTGTCCGGCAAGGAGTGGAAACGCAGGCCCTCTTTCGAGTTGAATATCGGATCCGGAAACCCGATGGGACGATCCGCTGGATCTTGAGCCTCGGGGGCCTTCACGGCAGCGCCGAGGGATTCCCCCTGCGCCTGATGGGCGTATCCATGGACATTACCGAACACAAGGAAATGGAAGACCGCCTTCGGGAGCAACTGGCAGAGATTGAGAAGTTGAAGCTCCAAGTGGAGAAAGAGAACCTTTATCTCCGCGAGGAACTCAAGACGGGACTGGGGTTCGGCAAGATTATCGGAAACAGCGACACCCTTCAGTATGTCCTCTTCCGGTCTCAGCAGGTCGCGCCGACCGATGCCACCGTCCTGATCCTCGGCGAGACGGGCGTGGGAAAGGGGATGGTCGCCCATGCCATCCATGAAATGAGCGGCCGCAGGGATAAAGTGATGGTCACGGTCAACTGCGCCGCCCTTCCGGCAAACCTGATCGAAAGCGAGCTTTTTGGACGGGAGAAGGGCGCTTTCACGGGCGCACACGTCAGACAGGCCGGACGTTTCGAAGTGGCGGACGGGGGGACGATCTTCCTGGACGAAATCGGCGAGTTGCCGCTGGAGCTCCAGGCGAAGCTTTTGAGGGTGCTGCAGGACGGAGAGTTTGAACGGCTAGGCTCTCCCA
The DNA here is from genome assembly GCA_964555065.1 of uncultured Syntrophus sp. GTDB lineage: Bacteria > Desulfobacterota > Syntrophia > Syntrophales > Syntrophaceae > Syntrophus. Next base: position 98,942 of record CAZKRB010000001.1, on the reverse strand, counting down.
GGACGGTCACGGTGGACGTGAGGGTGATCGCCTCGACAAGCCGGGAGCTGAAGGAGGAGATACGCAGGGGCCGGTTCCGGGAGGATCTCTACTACAGGCTCAACACCTTTCCCGTCACCCTTCCCCCATTGCGGATGCGGGCCGATGACATCCCCGAACTAGCCCGGTATTTCATGGAGAAGTACACCCGGAAATTCGGAAGGCGGTTGGAAGGCATTGCAAAGGATACGATGCAGATGCTCCGCTCCTACCCCTGGCCCGGCAATGTGAGGGAACTGGAGCATGTTATTGAAAGGGCCGTCATCACCAGCCCCGAGCCGGAATTGCGCCTGGCTGACCCCCTTGAATACGAGCCGGAACTACGGCTGGTTGACCCCCTTGAACCCGAGCCGGCCAAAGGGGAAGGTGAGCCTCCCAAGGAGTTCGAAGCGGTCATGCGCGAGCACATCCTGCAGGTTCTGCGAAAAACAGGTTGGAAAATCGAAGGAAAAGGCGGAGCCGCCGCTCTCCTCGGCCTCAACCCCAGCACCCTCCGGTTCCGGATCAAGAAACTGGGGATTCAGCGACCCTGACAAAATCGGCTATCCGCATCAGCCTCCCACAACATCCCGCAGATCCGCAACATATTGCGGGGGATTCCTGATCCAATCCATCTGGATCTCGGCTACATCCTATAAATAAGGTTACGTATCAAATGGTTATACTTATTCGGAAGGACTTGATCACGCTGGAATATTTTTTGGACTGATGATCCGTAATCTCCACGCGGGATTCTGGCGACAGCGCCATGGCAACACAGCCGGACGCCACCTCTTTCAGGATGCGCCGTTGCCCTGAGTCGCTCAACAATCAAGAGGACTTCCCCGGACGGTGATTCGACCGGACCTTGCCGGGCAATGAAGGTGCCGCCGGGACTATTTTTCCAGAGAGGAGAAGCGATGAAGAACGGGAAAAAGGATGTCGGGCAGGACCCGAAGACCGGGAAGCCCGATCCCGGATCGAAAGAGGCTGACGGCCTGGGAAACCTCCTCAAGCAGTACGGATGCGGCCCGATTCCCTTTTCAGGAACGGACGGGCTCTACGAACGTCACCTCCTTTTCGACAACGCACTCGGGCTCGAAGCTGCCGGCCTGCGCGAGCGCTTCGAGGCTGCGGCCCGGTCGGTGCGGGATGTCCTCTCCCAACGGTGGGTCGCGACCGAAGATACGTACGGACGCAGAAATCCCAAGCGCATCTATTACCTCTCCATGGAGTTTCTCCTCGGCCGTTCCCTGGCCGGCAACCTGACCAACCTCCTGCTCGCTCCGCTGGCAAAGCAGGTCATGGAGAAAGAGAAGGTCTCCCCCTTCGATCTGCTCGAACAGGAGCCCGATGCCGGCCTCGGCAACGGGGGGCTGGGGCGCCTGGCGGCGTGTTTTCTCGATTCCATGGCCACGATGCAGCTCCCCGCGATGGGATACGGCCTCCGTTATGAATACGGCATCTTCCGCCAGACCATCCGGGACGGCTGGCAGGTGGAGCAGCCGGACAACTGGCTCCGCCACCCGGACCCCTGGGAGGTCAAACGGCTCTCCGACCTTGTGGAAGTGAAGATCAACTGCACCGCCGAACTGCACGGGGGGAGCCTGCGCCTGGTTCCCGGCCGGCCCTCCACCCTGCTGGGGATCCCCTTTGACCGCCCCGTCGTCGGCTTCGGCGGGAAAACCATCAATACCCTCCGACTCTGGTCGGCGGCGGCGCCGGATTTCTTCGACTTCGCGAAGTTCAGCAGCGGGGATTTTGTCGCCGCCCTGGCCGGAACCCTGGCCGGCGAATCTCTCACCCGGGTCCTGTACCCCGATGACTCCACCAGCATGGGACAGGGACTGAGGTTCCTGCAGGAGTATTTCCTCGTTGCCTGTTCGCTCGGGGATCTTGTGCGGCGTTTCCGGCGCAGCAATGCGGATTGGAAGGCCTTTCCCGAAAAGGTGGCCATTCAGCTCAATGACACCCACCCCGCGCTGGCCGTTCCCGAACTGATGCGGATTCTGCTCGAAGAAGGGAAGCTGCCCTGGGAACAGGCGTGGGACCTGACCCAGCGGACCCTTGCCTATACCAACCACACGCTCCTGCCCGAGGCTTTGGAAAAATGGCCGCTGTCGTGGTTTGAAATGTTGCAGCCCCGCCTTTTGGAGATTATCTACGAGATCAACCGCGGGCTTCTCGATGAGGTCCGGAGGCGCTTTCCCGGTGACGAGGGAAGGGTCGCCCGGGTGAGCCTCGTCGAGGAGGGCGGCGAGAAGAAGATCCGCATGGCCAACCTGGCCATCGTCGGCTCCCACAGCACTAACGGGGTGGCCGCCATCCACTCCAGCCTCCTGCGCACGGTCACGGTCCGGGACCTTGCTGAATTATTTCCCGAACGCTTCAACAACAAGACCAACGGCGTCACCCCCAGGCGCTGGCTGCTCCTGGCGAACCCGGCTTTTTCCCGGGTCATCACGGAGGCCGTCGGCGACGGCTGGATCACCGATCTGAATCAGCTGGAAAGGCTCAAGCCTCTGGCCAGGGACAGGAGCTTTCAGGATGCCTTCCTGAACGCCAAGCGCGAGGCCAAAGCGTCCTTCGCCGCTTGGCTCAAAGGCGCAACCGGCCAGATCGTGGATTCCGAGACCCTCTTTGACTGCCAGGTCAAACGGATCCACGAGTACAAACGGCAGCTGCTCAATGTCCTGCGCATCATCGTGCTTTACAACCGGCTGCGGGAAGACCCCGGTCTCGACCTGCCGCCGCGGACCTTCTTTTTCGCCGGCAAGGCAGCCCCGGCCTATCACCTGGCCAAACTGATCATCAAGCTGATCCACAACCTCGCGGATACCATCGACGGCGACCCGGCGGTTGCGGGCCGACTCAAGGTCCTGTTCCTGCCCGACTACCGCGTCTCCCTGGCAGAGCGGCTGATTCCCGCCAGCGACGTGTCCAACCAGATCTCGACGGCAGGCTATGAAGCCAGCGGGACGAGCAACATGAAATTCATGATGAACGGCGCCCTGACCCTGGGGACACGAGACGGCGCAACGATCGAAATGGCCGAGGAGGCCGGCGAGGAGAGCTTCTTCCTTTTCGGCCTGACGGCGGACCAGGTGGCGGGCAGCCGCGGCTGGTACAATCCCCGGTGGCACTATGAAAGCGAGCCTGAAACCCGCATGGCTCTCGACCAGATCGATTCCGGCGCCTTCAGCCGCCAGGAGCCGGGGATTTTCAACCCCATCGTCGACACGCTGCTGACGAAGGGGGACGCCTACATGCACCTGGCGGACCTGACGTCCTATCTTTATGCCGACCGGCTTCTCTGCGCCCTGTACGCCGACCCGCGGGAATGGGCGTGCAAGGCCATCCTGAACGTCGCCGGCTCCGGGAAGTTCTCCAGCGATCGGACGATCGCCGAATATGCGGCGGACATCTGGAACGTGAAGCCCTGCCCGGTGAAATGAGATGCCAAGGAAGCCGGAAACCCGAATCCCGATCCCCGAGGAAGAACGGAACCCCGAAAGAATCGGCACGTGGCTGTTGAAGCCCTGATCAGAAGGAGGAGACAGATCAGATGAGCCGTACAGAAAAAGCCCTGCTCCACGGCGCCGGCAGAAGCTTTCCTCTTGGCGCCACCGTGCACCCGAAAGGCGTGAATTTCAGCGTTTTTTCGAAGGGAAGTGAAGCGGTGCAGCTCCTTCTTTTCGATGCCGTCGATGACCGGAAGCCGGCCCGGGTGATCGAGCTGGATCGGCTGACCCATCGGACTTACCATTACTGGCATGTGTTTGTGCCGGGAATCTCCGCGGGACAGCGTCACGCCTACCGCGTGTCCGGACCCTTCGATCCGGACAGGGGCCTTTGCTTTGACCCGGAGAAAGTGCTGCTCGATATCACCAGCCATGACGGCTTCACCCTGAACGAGCTTGTCTCTTACAACGAGAAGCACAACGAGGAAAACAGCCAGGAAAACCGCGACGGATCGGATGACAATCTGAGCTGGAACTGCGGCGTCTAAGGGCCCACCGAGGACCCGGAGGTGGAACGGCTGCGCAACCGGCAGGTGAAGAATTTTCTCACCCTCACCCTGCTGTCGATCGGAACGCCCATGCTGCTCATGGCCGATGAAGTCCGGCGGAGCCAGAGTGGGAACAACAATGCCTTCTGCCAGGACAACGAAATCAGCTGGCTGGATTGGGGCCTGCTTGCCAGGCACGCAGACATCCACCGCTTTGCGAAGCAGCTCATCGAGATCCGCCGGAATCGCGACTGGCCGCTCGAGCGGCTGGACATCACCCTGAACGAACTGCTGCGCAACCAGCCGGTTTCATGGCACGGCATCAGGCTCAACGCTCCCGACTGGGGCCATGAATCTCACACCCTTGCAGCCACGGTTGCTGTCCCGGGAAACCGGTTGCGGCTGCATTTAATGATCAACGCTTACTGGGAAGCGCTTTCCTTTGAGATTCCCGCCGGCGGCGACGGATATGAGCCCTGGCGGAGATGTATCGACACGTTCCTCGGTTCCCCCGAGGATCTCTGTCCCTGGTCCCAGGCTCCAGAGGTCGGGGGGGCGACGTATACTGTGCAGCCCCGTTCCGTGGTGCTCCTGATCGCCCGATCCGACGAAGCGAAACCCCAGTAGAGAAGGAGGAAGCCATGCCAGTTGCCGACTACAAGATATTCTGCCAGATGATCGATCAGGCCCGGGAAAAGTCTTATGCTTATCCCGCCGTCAACGTCACCTCGCTGACGACGGCCAACGCCGTTCTCAAAGGACTTGCCGAGAGCAGAAGCGATGGGATTATCCAGGTTTCGACGGGGGGAGCCGCCTTTGCCGCAGGGTCGGCGGTCAAGGACATGGCCCTCGGCGCCATCTCGATTGCCGAACATGTCCACCGCGTCGCAGATCGATATCCGATCTACGTGGCCCTCAACACGGACCACTGCACGGCGGGCAACCTCGACCGATTCGTGATCCCCCTGGTGGAGGAAACGGAAAGGCGGCGGGCGGCGGGGAAACCGAACCTCTTCACCGCCCATATGTTCGACGGAAGCGCCCTCCCCCTGAAGGAAAATCTTGATATCGCCGTCCAGCTCCTCGAACGCTTCCGGAAAAGCGAACTGGTCCTCGAGATCGAAGCGGGGGTGGTCGGCGGAGAAGAGGACGGCGTCAAGGCCAGCGCCGCGGCCAAACTGTACACCACCCCCGAGGACACCCTCGAAGTCGCCCGCCGGTTGAATACCGTTCCAGGGGCGCGCTACCTCCTGGCGGCGACCTTCGGCAATGTCCACGGCGTCTACAAACCCGGCCACGTCAAGCTGAAGCCCTCCATCCTGAAGGAATGCCAGGACGCCGTGGTGAAGGTTTACGGGGAAGAGGCCCGCTTCTCTCTGGTTTTCCACGGCGGCTCGGGATCATTGATCGAGGACATCCATGCCGCCCTGGACTACGGCGTGGTCAAGATGAACATCGATACGGACACCCAGTATGCCTTTACCCGGGCCATCGCCGATCATCTCTTCCGGAATTACAGCGGCGCCTTGAAAGTGGACGGCGAGGTGGGCGACAAGAAAGTTTATGATCCGCGGGTCTATCTGGGCCTGGCCGAGCATGCCATGGCCGGGAGGGTTCAACAGGCGGCAGCGGAGCTGCGAAGTCTCGGCACGACGTTGATGAGATGAGGCTTCTTTGCAGAACAAGACAAGACGACAGGAGGATCTCATGGCTGACCTGAAACTTGATTTTACCATCGAACGGCTTGGGGAATGCCCCATCCCCTCCCCGGCACGGGGTATCCGCTTTATGGATGATGATGGGCAAGTCCTCTATTTTTCCAGTCTTCAAAAGATGCAGCCCTGGCTTGACAAAGGGCTCCAGCCGCCCGCCATGGAAGCTGCGGGGCCGCGGGAAAGGATCTTTTTTGACCCGTCTCGCCTTGCCTGCGGCATCGTCACCTGCGGCGGGATCTGTCCCGGACTGAACGACGTGATCCGGTCCGTTGTCCTGAGCCTCTATTATCATTACGGGGTGGAAAAGGTCTACGGGTTCCGCTTCGGGTACGAGGGGCTTGTGGAGCGCCACGGACACAGGCCGCTCGAACTGACACCCGATTCCGTCGCCCGGATCCATGAGATCGGAGGGACGATCCTGGGCTCGTCCCGAGGCCCTCAGGAGCCCTCCGAGATGGTCACCACCCTTGAGCACCTCAAGGTTGGCATTCTTTTCGCCATCGGAGGCGACGGGACGCAGCGCGGAGCACAGAAGATCTCCGAAGAGGCGGCCCGGCGAGGCCTGAAGATCAGCGTCATCGGAATCCCGAAGACCATCGACAACGACATTTCCTATATCCAGACCACCTTCGGATTCGAAACCGCCGTTGCCGAGGCCCGTCGGGCAACCTATGCCGCCACCATCGAGGCGGATTCCGCCCGCAACAGCATCGGACTGGTGAAGCTTATGGGACGCGACTCCGGCTTTATCGCGGCCTATTCGGTTCTGGTAAACAGCCACGTGAACTTCTGCCTGGTTCCGGAAGTGCCTTTCTCCCTTGCCGGCTTTCTCGATGCGCTGAAACAGCGCCTGGAGCGGAAGAGCCACGCGGTGATCGTCGTGGCCGAGGGGGCCGGCCAGGACCTGATGGAGGACACGACCGAACGGGACGCCTCCGGTAATATCAAATACGGAGACATCGGCCTCTTTCTGAGGGATGCCATCAAGGATTATTTCAAGAAGAGCAGTCTGGAGATCAACCTCAAATACATCGACCCCAGCTATATGATCCGGAGCATGCCCGCCAATCCCCATGATGCGGCGTTCTGCCTTCTCCTGGGCCAGAGCGCCGTACATGCCGGGATGAGCGGACGGACGAACATGGTGGTCAGTTTCTGGAACCACCAGTTCACCCATGTGCCCATTTCGCTCGCCACGTCGAAGCGCAAGAAGATCGACCCCCAGAGCATGCTCTGGAACAGCGTCCTGGCGGTGACGGGACAGACCGATATGGTTTAGAGAAGGGAGCGTACCCGCTGAGGAAAAGGGAGGGGCCGCCTTTGTCGAACAGCCTTTACATCACAAGTCTTGAACCGAAGAGCGGCAAGACGGTTGCGGCCCTTGCCTTCATGGAATACTTATCCGGGCGGGTCGAGCGTCTGAGCCTCTTCCGGCCGGTCGTGCCCGATGATGCCGGTTCGGACGCCCTGACCCGGCTGCTGATGGAGCTTTATTCTCTGCGGTTTCCTCCCGAAGCGATGTATGGGATGATCCTGATGGATGCCCATGAGCTTCTTGCCGCCGGAGCGTACGACGAGCTATACAGCCGTATGATCGAAAGATACAAGTCGCTGGAGAGCCGTTCCGATTTTGTCCTCTGCGTGGGCACGGATTTCAGTGGTGTGTCGATGGCTCTTGAATTCGACTTCAACGTTGGGGTTGCGAGGAATCTGGGCGTACCCCTGGTTCCCATCGTCAATGGAGGCGGCAAAGAGCCGGACAAGCTTGTCCATGCCGTACGGGTCCTTTTCGAGTCTGGTGAAGCGGGCAAGAACGATATCGCGGCCGTTCTGGTCAACCGGATTGAGCAGAGCCGGCGGGACGCACTTCTTGCCTCCGTGAGAAAGCATATTGCCGAGCCGCGGCGCGTCTATGTGCTGCCGGAATTGCCCCTCCTGGAAAGGCCGACGGTACGTGAAATCTCCATGGCCCTCGGGGCGAAACTGATCAACGGGAATGACGAGATGCTCGAGGGAGAGGTTGCAACGGTGAAGATCGGCGCCATGGAGTTGCCGAACTTTCTCGATCATCTGGAGGACGGAAGCCTGGTCATTACGCCGGGAGACCGCTCCGATATCATCATCGGCACGCTCGCCGCCGACCGGTCCGTCAACTATCCCCATGTTGCCGGCCTCGTGCTCACGGGAAATCTTCAGCCGCCTATGCAGGTTCAGAGGCTTATGAGGGGACTGCGGGCCTCCCCTGTGCCCGTGCTCACGACCGCAATGGATACCTTCACTGCAACGATGAGGGTCAGCAAGGTGCGGCCGTCATTCACGGCTCGGAACAGGCGGAAGATTGCGGCGGTGCTCGGGATCGCGGAATCGTCCATGGACCTTACAGGCCTGTTCGAGCAGGCAGCCTTAACGCGTTCCAGCCGGATTACACCGCTCATGTTCCAGTACGAGCTCGTCAGGAGGGCGAAAGAGCAGCGCAAGCACATCGTGCTTCCGGAAGGCACGGAAGAGCGGATCCTCAGAGCCGCGGAGATCGTGCTGCTCCGGGATGTCTGCGATCTCACCCTGCTCGGCAACGAAGAGGAGGTGAGACAGAAGGCCCTGGCCCTGGGAGTTTCTCTTAAAGGCGCCCGGTTCGTCGATCCAGAGACCTCGGACCACTTGCCGATTTACGCCGAAGCCTATTACGAGGCACGGAAACAGAAAGGCGTTTCGCGGGAGCTGGCGAGCGACACGATGGCTGACGCCAGCTATTTCGGGACCATGATGGTTAACCTGGGCCACGCCGACGGGATGGTCTCGGGATCCGTGCACACCACGGCGCACACCATCCGTCCGTCGCTGGAATTCGTGAAGACGAAACCGGGGATCTCGATCGTCTCGAGCATTTTCTTCATGTGTCTCGCGGACCGGACGCTGGTTTATGGCGACTGCGCCATCGTGCCCGATCCGACAGCGGAGCAGCTCGCCGACATCGCGATCAGTTCTGCGGAGACGGCGCATGCCTTCGGCATCGAACCCCGGGTTGCCATGCTGTCTTACTCCACGGGCGAATCCGGCACCGGCGCCGAAATCGACCGGGTCCGGAAAGCAACACAACTGGTCCGCAGCCACCGCCCGGATCTCAAGGTGGAGGGCCCGATCCAGTATGACGCGGCTGTCGACCCCACGGTGGCGAAGGTGAAGCTGCCGGACAGCGAGGTCGCAGGCCGCGCCACGGTCTTCATCTTTCCCGACTTGAACGCCGGGAACAATGCCTACAAAGCCGTCCAGCGAGCAGCGGATGCGATTGCCATCGGACCCGTGCTCCAGGGGCTCAACAAGCCGGTTAACGACCTGAGCCGCGGGGCCCTCGTGACAGACATTGTCAACACCATCGTCATTACGGCGATACAGGCCCAGGCTGGAGGAGGATCACCGTGAAGGTGGGAGTTGTGAACTGCGGAAGTTCGTCTATCAAGTACGAGGTTTTCGGCCTGCCGGACCTGGTCATGATCGCCTCGGGACTTGTCGAAAGGATAGGAAGCAGTGAGGGGCGTCTGCAGCAACGGAGGCACAACGCCGACGGGACTTTCGACGAGCAGATCTATTCGAAGCGGCTGGCAGACCACCGGGAAGGGTTCGATTTCATCGTGCACATGAACCGCGAAAACCGGATCATCCAGGATGACAAAGAACTGTTCGGCATCGGCCACCGCGTGGTCCACGGCGGGGAACGATTCCAGGGGCCGACCCTGGTTGACGATTCCGTCGTTGCCGCTATTCGCAGCCTGATCCCGTTGGCGCCGCTCCACAACCCCTCCAATCTTCTCGGCATCGAGATCGCGCGAGCCCGGTTCCCCGCGATCCCGCAGGTGGCGGTTTTCGATACCGCCTTTCATCAGACCCTGCCGCCGCATGCCTTCACTTATGCGGTTCCCTATGACTGGTACGCCCGGCATTCCGTCCGCAGGTACGGCTTTCATGGCACCTCCCATCTTTACGTCTCGCGAGAAGCCGCCCGGTATCTCGGCAAGGCGGCCAGCGAGACCCGCCTCATTTCTCTCCACCTGGGAAACGGCGCGAGCATTACCGCCGTGCGTGGAGGACGGAGCATCGACACTTCGATGGGGCTCACCCCCCTTGAAGGTCTGGTCATGGGGACGAGGTCCGGAGACATCGATCCGGCGCTTCACTTCTTCATCATGAGGGAAAAGGGGATGTCCGCCGATGAACTGGAGCAGTCGCTCAATTCGCAGGGGGGCCTTAAGGGAATCTGCGGTCTGAACGACATGCGTGAGATCGAAGGGCAGGCCCGAAGCGGCGCCGCTCGGGCCCTGCTGGCCCTGGATATCTTCTGCTACAGAATCAAGAAATACATCGGCGCCTACTGGGCGATTCTCGGAAGTCCCGATGCCTTGATCTTCACCGGCGGCATCGGCGAGAATTCCGCAACCGTGCGCCGTCAAGTGTGCAGCGGCTTGGAGCACATGGGAATCCTCATGGATGAAGGAAGAAACGCATCGGTCTCGGGCGGCATTGCAGAGATCCAGGCGGACGGCGCACCGGTTAAACTCCTGGTGGTCAAAACGGACGAGGAGCGGGAGATCGCCCGCCAGACGGTAGCGACCATCGAGAAGTCCGGCTGAGAGCGCTCCTATGTTCTCGGAGCTGAGGGTTGCGCCCTGTAAAGAGAATCGGGAAAGAGTGCAGAAAACTACGTACCGGCAAAGGAGGAGAGAAATGAAAAGTCATCGCTTTCTTAAACTAGCGGCATGGTTGCTTGTGCTGTTCCTAACCGTGCCGGTCGGCACCTGGGCGCAGGGAGAGGGAACTGCCTCCACCTTCAAGCAGGCAGAGCTGGATCAGATCCTGGCGCCGATTGCCCTCTACCCCGATGATCTCCTGGCCCAGGTCTTCATGGCCTCTACCTATCCCCTGGAAATCGTCGAGGCCGATCGGTTCGTGAAAAAAAATCCCAATGTGAAGGGGGAGGCTTTGACCCGGACCCTTGAACAGAAAAACTGGGACCCCAGCGTGAAGTCCCTGGTGAACTTTCCCCAGGTTCTGTCGATGATGAGCGAGCAGTTGGAGTGGACGCAGAAAGTGGGCGACGCCTTCCTCACCCAGCAGAAGGACGTGATGAATACCGTCCAGGAACTGCGTGCGAAGGCGCGGGCTTCGGGCAACCTGAAAACCACCGGGGAGCAGGTCGTCAAGGTCGAGCAACAGATCATCCTCATTGAACCGGCCAGCCCTCAGGTCGTTTATGTGCCGGCCTACAACCCCACCGTCGTTTACGGCGCCTGGGCCTATCCTTCCTATCCGCCCTACCCGGTCTATCCCCCGGGATACGTGGCGACGACCGCGGCCTTTTCCTTTATGGCCGGGGCGGTCGTTGGTTCGGCCTGGGGCTATGCCTGGGGCCATACCGATTGGCACGGGGGGGATGTGGATATCGACGTCGACCGGAATGCCAACATCAACAGGAATATTGATCGGAGTAAATATAAGAATCAGGTGACAAGGAGCCAAGGCGGCCGGGGGACCTGGCAGCATAACCCGGAGCACCGCAAGGGGGTTGCATACCGGGACCCGAAGACACGGCAGCAATACGGTCAATCACGGCCCGGCGCGGACAATAGAAAAGATTTCCGGGGACGGACGCCCGATACCGGAGGCAGAGCCGGTGTCGACCGAAGAGATATGGCGGGCAGGGATGGTGCCGGCCGCCAGCGACCCACAACAACGGGAAGGGAAGCGAGAGACTTCTCCAGCAGAGGCGCCGGCGGGCGTGGGGATCAGGCTACGCCGCAACCGGGACGGTCCAATGCCTTTGAGGGGATGGATCGAGGGGGGAGAGATGCCCGGGTGAGCAGTGATCGGGGCAGTTCCAGCCGCCAGAGTATGTCTGCGGCCCGAAGCGGCGGCGGTTTTTCCGGCGGGGGATTTTCCGGTGGGGGAGGCTTCCGCGAAGGAGGGGGATTCTCCGGTGGTGGTCGTGGCGGAGGGGGATTCTCCGGCGGCGGCCGCGGCGGTGGCCGTGGCGGTCGGAGGTAGTCACAAAATATTCAAAAACGTACAGCCCTAAAACAGCTCCAGTAAAAAAGCATGAGGAGGAAAAGAGCATGTTCCAGACTTCCCTGAAAATAAAAGAGAATATATTTTTTGATTTTGTTGTTTCCGCCCTTGCCCTCCTGCTTGTGGTCGCGACAGGCGCTTTTCCCGCGCAGGCGGCGGTCAAAGCAGGACGGCAGCAGACCTATGGCACCCCGGAGGCGGCGGTGGAAGCATTGATGAACGCCCTGAAGTCAAAGGATAGAAAACAGGTTGCCGCTGTTCTTGGCCCGGACAGCGGGGAGATCCTCTCTTCCGGTGATGAAACGGAGGACCGGGCTATTCTCGAAAAATTTGTCCGACTTTATGATGAAAAGAACAAGATCGAACGGGCGGGAAAATCGAGGGCCCTGCTCCTCGTGGGGGAGAAGCACTGGCCTATGCCGATACCCGTTGTGAAGAAGGGTCAACGGTGGCTGTTCGATACCCGGAAAGGAAAAGAGGAGATCCTGAACCGGAGAATCGGCAGGAATGAACTGGCCGTCATCAAAGTCTGCGAAGCCTATGTTGATGCCCAGCAGGAATTCGCCTTGATGGATGCCGACGGAGATGGTCTGTTCGAGTACGCCCAGAAATTCTGGAGTTCACCCGGAAAGAAAGACGGCCTGTATTGGGATACAAAGGAAGGCGAGAAACCCAGCCCCTTGGGACCTTTCGCTGCAAGGGCAAAGGCGGAGGGCTACGAGAAATCGTCGGCAACGGATGAGCCCCGGCCCTACCACGGTTATTTCTACCGGATCCTGAAGGGCCAGGGAGTCCATGCGCCGGGCGGGGCCTACGACTACGTCGTCAATGGCAACATGATCGGCGGATTTGCCCTGGTTGCCTATCCTGCACACTATGGGAATTCCGGGGTTATGACCTTTCTGGTGAATCAGGATGGCGTGGTGTATCAGAAGAATCTGGGAAAAGCCTCGGCGAAAACAGCCCAGGCGATGACCCTGTTCGATCCCGATGAAACCTGGAAGAAAGTGAAGCCGGCAGGGGAAGGCACGGCAGCGGGCGATGCCGGACGTCCCGGTGAACAGGGGGAAAAAGAATGAAAATCATGTCACCCAAGACGAAGATCGTCTGTACCATCGGCCCGGCATCTGAAACTCCCGAGGTGATGAAATCCATGATGGAAGCGGGAATGAACGTCGCCCGGCTCAACTTCTCTCACGGCGACTTCGCGACCCACAGGAAGATCATTGAGAACCTGCGGACCGCCTCGGCATCGCTGGGCCGAAGGGTCGCAATCCTGGCCGACCTCTCCGGCCCGAAGATGCGGATCGGAACCTTCGCCTCAGAGCCGATCCAGCTCAATTCCGGCACCCCCTTTTCACTGACGACCGAGGACATCGTCGGCGATGAGAACCGCGTTTCCGTATCCTTCGCGGGCCTTCCGAAGGCCGTAAAAGCAGGCGACACGCTCTTTCTCAATGACGGATACATTCAGCTCCAGGTGCGTGAGGTCAAGGGGAACGACGTCTGCTGCAAGGTCATGGTGGGCGGCGAACTTCGCTCCCGCAAGGGACTCAACCTGCCGGGCATCGACCTCGGGATCAGCGCCTTCACCGAACGCGACCGCGAGTGTCTACAGTTTGCCCTCGAAAACGGCGTGGATGCCGTAAGCCAGTCCTTCGTTGAAGGGCCGGCGGATATCGAGGCCGTGCGCAAGGCCGCATCCGACCTAGGATATGCCCCTTTCATTATCGGGAAGATCGAGCGGTCCGGAGCGCTCGACCGCATCGAGGAGATTCTTGAAGCGGCTGACGGCATCATGATCGCCCGCGGCGATCTGGGGGTAGAAGTTCCGATCGAAGAGATTGCCGTCGTGCAGAAGCGGATCATGCGGCTTGCAAACAGGCGTGCGAAACCCGTGATTACCGCAACCCAGATGCTCGAGTCGATGACGGACAATCGCCGTCCTACTCGCGCCGAGGCAACCGATGTGGCCAACGCAATCCTTGACGGCACCGACTGCGTCATGCTTTCGGGCGAGTCCGCCATGGGCAGGTATCCGGTGGATGCCGTGGCGATGCTTGCAAAAATAGCCCTGTCGGCGGAAGCGCATCGCCCCATGACGAAGGTACAGGATATGTTCAAAGGAATTGACCTCGGGGGTATAATCCGTCCGGAGCATCTCATCGCCATCAGCTCGGAAGCATTCTTTAATTACGTGACACCGGCGGCCGTTTTTGTCCCGACCATGAGCGGCGCCACGGCACGGAGCATGGCTCGGTTTCGCCTTCCCGTCTGGACTGTGGCGGTGAGTTCCCAGGAGGCGACCTGTCGACAGCTCCAGTTCTCCTCAGGCGTCTACCCTGTGCTGGAGCCTCACCCCCCTGAGGATTGGAATGCCTACGTCAAGGGAAAAGTTGCTTCTCTGGGCCTTGAGGGAAAACTGAGTGTTCTAACCCAGGGTCCGTCACAGGGACACTCCGAGGCGAATTACAGCGTGGAGTTTATTGACCTGACTGCTTGATCACTGATGCCAGGGTGCATTCAAAGGAATAACAAGGCGGCAATGGAGGAGGCAGGAAATGAAAACGCTCGTCTTGCTGCGGCATGGAGAAAGCGCATGGAACAAAGAAAACCGCTTTACCGGCTGGACGGATGTGCCGCTTTCGGAAAAGGGAATCGAGGAGGCCCGGGAGGCCGGAAGGCTCCTGCGGGAGGGAGGGTACGTCTTCGACGCCGCCTTCACCTCTGTGCTCAAGCGGGCGATCAAGACCCTCTGGATTGTACTCGAGGAGATGGACCTCATGTGGATCCCTGTCCTGAAGAATTGGCGCCTGAACGAGCGCCACTACGGCGCCCTTCAGGGGCTTACAAGAGCGATGCAGAGGAGGAACTCGGTGAGGAGCGGGTGAAGCTCTGGCGGCGCAGCTTTGACGTGCCGCCCCCGGCGCTCACGGCGGATGATCCGCGCCACCCCCGTCATGATCCGAAATACGCCGGACTCCACCCCGGTGATCTCCCGTCAACAGAATCCCTGAAAAACACGTTGGATCGTTTTACCCCCTATGCGCAGGAGAGGATCGGACCGGCCATCCGGGCGGGGAAGCGGGTGCTTCTCGTTGCCCACGGAAATACCCTGCGGGGCCTGATTAAATATGCGGACCGCATCCCTGACGAGGAGCTTGCGGAATTAAATATTCCGACGGGAAGACCGTGGGTCTACGAGATCGAGGACGATATGCAGCCGATTCGAAGATACGACCTCGGCGATCAGGAAGCGGCAAAAAAGTCAGCCCGGTCCGCAGCAGACCAGCAGAACAAAAGATGAACGCCCCTCCGCCCGGAGGGAAAGTTGGATGGACCGCCCGGCATGCTGGGGGGGAATCCCTTACGGCTCCCATCCCTCCCTTCAGGAGCGCTTCATCCGTCCGGCAAACAGGTACGCGGCAACGGCCAGGGCCAGTAAGATGAACAGTTTGACAACCAGCATCAGTGCCTTGAAGACGACCAAGGGGATCTCCAGGGGAAGGTCCTGCCAGACGATCCAGCCGGCAGCGACCGCGGCGGCGATCAGGATAAGAAGTTGCAGCAGGTTCATGCGTTGTCTCCTTCAAATACCGAATTTTTCAGTTTCACCGTGTTCCTTTACCATTTCGGAGCGTCACGGACAAAGGCCGCCTCCGTCCGGCCCTTAGAGCGATCCGGGGATCGGGCGGCCCGGGGAGGTGGATGAGGAATTCTTTCTTCAGATTTCCCTTGCGGCACAGCGGCCTGCGCCCAGCAGGGCACTCCGTTCGTTGAGAATGACCTTAACCGGGATCGTTTCCAAAAGCGGGCTCAGTCGTCCCTTGGCGGAAAAAGCGAGCATGAAACCCGGTCCTTTCAGCCGCTTGATGATCTTCGGGGCGATTCCTCCTCCCAGATAAACGCCGCCGGTGGCGAGGTATCGCAGCGCCACGTTTCCCGCCTCCGCTCCATAGAGAGAAACGAAGAGATCCAGGGCCTGTTCGCAGAGGGGGCAATGACCCGCCAGGGCCGCCCGGGTGATAACCGCCGGAGGGTCATTCACCAGCATTTCCGATGCAACTCCAGGCCCTTCAGACAGATGGCGCGCATCCTTCAGGAACCGGTAGAGGTTCCGCAGTCCGGGGCCGGACAAAACCCGTTCCGCGCTGACCCGCCCGAATTCCTCGCGCAGGAAGAGGAGCAGTTCCGCCTCGATTTCGCTGCGGGGCGCGAAGTCGGCGTGCCCCCCCTCACTGGGATAGGGCTGATGGGCGGCGCCATCCCAGTAAGCCACCGCCTCTCCCAGGCCGGTTCCTGCCGAGACCAGGGCGATGGTTCCGGTGGGGGTGGGAACTCCCCGATTAAGGACCTCGAAGTCCTCCGGCCCCAGAAGATCGATTCCGTAAACATGCGCCTCCAGGTCGTTGATCAGCTTGACCTCGGGAATCCCCAAAGCACGGGACAACGCATCCGCCGTCACACTCCAGGGAAGGTTCGGCGTCCGGACGGCGCCATGCCGGATCGGACCTGCGATTCCGAAACAGGCCCGCTCCACCGTCAATCCCTGCTCAACGCTGAAGTTTCCGACAATCTCTTCCAGGCTGCCCGCTTTTCGGCTCGGAAAGCGCCCCTCGACCAGCAGGGTCAACTCGTCGCCGCCTGCTTCGAAATAGGCAAGCCGCGTGTACGTGCCTCCGATATCTCCTGCCAGAACCTTCATCCGATCTTCCTCCTTGATAACATCCGTTTCCTGTTCCGGAGTTCTTATGGCAGACAAATTCATTCTCTGCCATAAATTTCGGTCATTTCCCTGAGCTTTTCGGCTATGGACGGCGTCAGCCCTTCCGGATAATAGCGCCACTCCCAGTTTCCGGAAATTGTGCCCGGCCGGTTCATCCGAGCTCTTCCGTCCAGACCGAGAACATCCTGCAGGGGGATGATGACCGTCTCTGCGGCGGACATCATGGCCAGCCGGATGAACTCCCAAGGAACCTCTTCAGCGGATACCGGGCGGCCGAGGTAACGAAACAGGGCCTCTTTGTTTTTCGGCGTTGCCTCGTTTTCGAACCATCCCCGGACCGTATTGAAATCATGGGTCCCGGTATAGGCCACGGAATTCCGCTCGACCTGATGGGGCGCCGCAATGCTCCCGGCGGGATTGCCACTGAACGCCTCGATCAGGGGACGCATGCCGGGGATGCCGAAGCGGCTCATCAATTCCCTGACGTCCGCGGTAATCATCCCCAGGTCCTCCGCAATCAGGGGCAGACAGGAAAACTTTCGGAACAGGACGTGAAAGAAATCCGTTGCAGGCGCCTCCGCCCAATGGCCGGCAGCGCCGGTCTTGCTGCCCGCCGGCACTTCCCAGTAGGCGACCAGCCCCCGGAAATGATCGAGCCGGAGGAAGTCATGAAGCCGGAGGTTATGCTCCAGCCGCCTGCACCACCACGCATAACCGGTATCCTTCAACACCTCCCACCGGTAAACAGGCGTTCCCCACACTTGACCCGCACCAAAAAAAAGATCGGGGGGCGCACCGGAAACCATGCTGGGCCTTTTCCGTCGATTCAGCTTGAAGCATTCCGGATTTGACCAGACATCGGCGCTGCCGTGGGCAACATAGATCGGGATGTCGCCGATCATCTGGATGCCGGAGGAATGACAGAAGCTCTTGAGGGCGTCCCACTGTTTGAAAAAGAGGAACTGGAAGAATTTTTCCCCCTCAATTCTCTCCTGGAGAACCTTCCCCATTTCCTCCATGGCCTCAGGCTTCCGGTCCCGCAGCTCGCTCGGCCACCGGTCCCATGAAGGTTCCCGGAAATGATCCCTCAGGGCGGCAAAAAGGGAAAAATCATCAAGCCAATCGGAATTTTCGGCACAGAATCGCTCGTAGTCGCCTCTGTCTTTCCGCTTCTTAAAGCGATTCAGGGCCACGTGGAGCAGGGGTTTTTTATAAGAGAGGACCGTGGGAAAGTCAACGCGCTCGGGTGGGAATTGCGGGGGCGAGGCGATGTCTTCACTTTTCAGATAATTCTCCTGCACAAGCAATTCCGGGCTGATCATGAGCGGATTGCCGGCAAAAGCGGAAAGACCGCTGTAGGGGGAGTTCTGATAAGTGGGGTCTGTGGGATTCAGGGGAAGAATCTGCCAGTAGCTTTGCCGGCTCTTGACGAGAAACTCCACGAAGGCATAGGCCGCCGGCCCCAGGTCCCCGATGCCGTGGACGGAAGGCAGAGACGTTACATGGAGCAAGAGGCCGCTTCCTCTTCGTTTCACACCGTTTCTCCCTTTTGAGGATGGGGCGGGACTGAGAAATGAGATT
Source organism: uncultured Syntrophus sp. (assembly GCA_964555065.1). Classification (GTDB taxonomy): domain Bacteria; phylum Desulfobacterota; class Syntrophia; order Syntrophales; family Syntrophaceae; genus Syntrophus. The sequence goes on along the minus strand of CAZKRB010000001.1, from coordinate 80,836 downwards.
TCACAGACACCTCACTCCACCGGCGTCCATCCCGTCAGAAAGTGAAATCCCCAGGGGGGGAGATCCACGTAGAGACCCGGGCTGCACATCTCTTCCCCGTTGCGCTCGTACCGTTCCCCGGTAAAGAAATCCCTGATCTGCCAGTTCCTGCCCTTCAGCTCGCCCCAGGGCAGCCGAACCAGTCCCTGGGCGCCCTCCTCCGAGAGATTCACGATGATCAGGTGATCCTCCTCTGCTCCGCGCCAGCACCAGACAACGAGGTTCCGGAAACTTGGATTGTCCGGCCAGCCGGTTCGCTCACAGAGCTGCCAGCTGCCATTGCGGATTCCCTCAAAGGAACCGATTTTCAGCAGTTCCCGGTAGAAAGCCTGGAGATCCGGGTCGACCGGTTCGACAGGACGGCGGCCCAGAAAAACGGGAAGCCGGATCTTTCTGCCCTCGAACTGCCCTTCATGAAACAGTCTGGCTCCCGGAATCGTGGCAATGGTTAGGGCGGCGGCCCGCTCCTTCCGGGAAGAAAAGACCGAAAGAGCGCGGGGCTCATCGTGATTTTCGATAAAGCGCACCAGTTTGTCCTGGTAGGCACCATCCGCGCAGAGGTGTCGCCGCACACTCTCCGCGGCACCCTGTTCCAGTCGGTCGTACAGGCGCTTGTCGTAACAGTAGTCAAACCCCTGCTGCTGGAGATCCCATTCGAGGTCCCAGTATGCCTCGGCCAGGAAGAGGAAATCCCGGTGCCTGTCCTTGACGGCGCCAATGATTTCCCGCCAGTATTCTGTTGTCGGCGTTTGTCCCGCACGGTCACCCCAGGTGCGTTCAAAGACGGAGTTGATGACAAGCATGGCCATGTCGCAGCGCACCCCGTCGCACCGGCCGGCGATGTCCGAAAGAGTCTCGATGACCGCCTCCCGGAGACCCGCTTGAAAGGCATTTAACTGCAGCACATCCGGCCAGGCCGGAAAGTAGGGATCCCGGCCGCATGCGAAGACCTTTCCCCCTGCTTCGATAAAGGACGCCGGATCCCGCTGCACATCATCGGCGCTCCCCTGGATAAAGTACTCCGGATGCCCCTTGACCCAGGGGTGGTCCGGCGCCACGTGATTGGGGACGAAATCGAGGATCAGCCGGATCCCCCGTTTGGCGAGTTCCTTTCGGGCACCGGCCAGGCCTCTCGCGCCTCCCAGGCGTCTGTCCACCGCGTACCGTCGAATACAATACGGCGAGCCCACATTATCTTCGAGGCGAAAGTCGGGAAGAGCCCGCCGGAAGTCTTCAAGAAGCCCCTCATTCCGATTCGCAATGGCGATGCCTGCCGGGCTCCGCTCCCAGACGCCCATGAACCAGACGGCATCAAGCTGCAGATCGGCAAGGCCGTCCCACTCCTCGACGGGCACCTTACTCAAAGTCACCGGGCTTTCGTATTTTTGACTTAATTCCTGCAGCCAGACCCAGGTATTGATCTCATAGATCACGGGGTGTTTCGGCCAGAGTTTCATTTCTTCACCTTTCCTTCCGGCTGTTCGCGGATGAAGGCCGCCCCCTTGCCGACCTCCAGGGCCTTCTGAGGATCGAGGAGGCCAAAGAGCTGGATGAGCTTCGCCACCAGCCCGGTCCAGCCCGTCTGATGACTGGCGCCGAGTCCGGCGCCGTTTTCCCCGTGGAAATACTCATAGAAAAGAATGAAGTCGCGCCAGTGGGGGTCGTCCTGGAATTTCTCCGTGCCGCCGTAGACGGGCCGTCTGCCCTCTTCATTGCACAGGAAGATGCCCGTCAACCGCTCGGCGATCTCCTTGCTCACTTCGAAGAGGTTCATCATCCTGCCGGAACCGGTCGGACACTCGATCTGGAAAGAATCCCCGTAATAGAGATAAAAGTTGAGGAGCCCCCGGATGATCATGACATTCACCGGCATCCAGATCGGGCCGCGCCAGTTGGAGTTTCCCCCGAACATGCCTGTGTTCGACTCCGCCGGAAGATAGTTCACCCGGTACTCCTGACCTCCGGCATACAGAACATAGGGGTGCCGCTCGTGAAACTTGGAGAGCGAGCGGATGCCGTAGGGGCTCAGGAATTCGTTCTCATCGAGCATCTTCGAGAGGATTCGGCGGAGCCGCTCCGGGTTGAGCAGGGCGGCGATTCCCCTCTCATAGACCCCGTAGTGACCTGAGCCGGTGGGGTGGATCGAGTCCAGAAGCTCGGGCATCTGCTGCAGGCGGGCAAGCAGCGCCGACATCGCCCGGGGCACCCGCTCGCGCTGCCACTTTTCCATCACCGTCGTGGCGCACAGCGGCAGAAGCCCTACCATGGAGCGCACCTTGAGCCGGGTGGCGCTGCCGTCCGGGAGTCGCAGCAGATCGTAGTAGAAGCCGTCTTCTTCGTCCCACATGCCGTTGTCGCCGGGCTGATTCATCGCTGCCGCGATATAGAAAAAATGATCGACAAACTTGGAGGCCAGATCCTCGTACGCCGGATCATAGCTGGCAAGCTCCATGGCGATCTCGGCCATGTTCTGGGTGAAAAGGGCCATCCACGCCGTTCCGTCGGCCTGCTCCAGGTAGCCTCCGGTGGGAAGGGGGGCGCTGCGGTCGAAGACGCCGATGTTGTCGAGGCCGAGAAAGCCCCCGTCGAAAACGTTCTTCCCGAACCGATCCTTTCGGTTCACCCACCAGGTGAAGTTCAGCAGGAGTTTGTTGAAGGACGACTTGAGGAAATCGAGATCCCCTTCGCCGCGCAGGGCCTGTTCCGTGCGGTGAAGGAAGAGGGTGGCCCAGGCATGGACCGGGGGATTGACGTCGCTGAAGTTCCACTCGTAGGCGGGGAGCTGCCCGCTGGGATGGATGTAGTACCGCTGGAACATCAGCACCATCTGCTCCTTGGCAAAGTCCGGGTCCACGATCGAGAGCGGAAGGGTGTGGAAGGCGAGGTCCCAGGCCGCGTACCAGGGATATTCCCATTTGTCGGGCATGGAGATGATATCCTCATTGACCATGTGGAACCAATCCCGGTTCCGGAAGTGGCGGCTTCCCAAATGGAGGGGGTGCGCGCGATGTTCCTCCAGCCACTGGTCGGCATCGAGGTAGTAGTACTGCTTGGACCAGAGCATCCCGGCGATGGCCTGACGCATGACATGGGCGGCATCGGGAGAAACCGAGGGTGGAGTCACGGACCGATAGAACGCATCCGCCTCCCGCACCCTTTCGGCCAGGGTTTCGCTGAAGCCCTGGCCGAAAGGAAAGCCATTCTCCTCAGGCGTTGTCTCCTTCCCGGCAGGAGCCGCGTCCGAAAGGCGCAGCCGCATCGCGGCGGACTGGCCGGGAGCGATTCTCAGCCGATACTGCGCCGACACCTTCGTCCCTGCCTTCTCGGGATTCACCGCATTCTGCTCCCCCTTCACCACGTAGTTGTTGATGCCATCCTTAAGGAAGGGGCCCGCGTCCGGGTAATCGAGGCCGAGCCGGGCATGGTTCGTTTCGTTCTCGGTAAAGAGGAGCGGCACGTTTCCTTCGCAATACAGGCAATAGGCGCCCAGGAGTGGATGAATCGCCGTCACCGAGCTTGTACCTTCCGGTCCCTCGACCTGTCTGAGCACCGGCTTCTCCGAGGGTCTGGCCACCCAGGACGCCCAGTCGTTTCGGAACCACAGCGTCGGCAGCACCTGCAACTCGGCTGCCTCCGGTCCCCGATTGATGGCGGTGATCTGCACCAGGATATCCTCCGGGCCGGCCTTGGCATACTCCACAAAGACATCGAAGTAGCGGTCTTCGTCAAAGACGCCGGTATCGAGCAGCTCGTACTCCATCTCTTCCCGGCTGCGCCGCCGGTTCGTCTCCACCAGTTTGGCGTAGGGATAGGCCGCCTGGGGGTACTTATAGAGATACTTCATGTAGGAATGGGTGGGCGTGCTGTCGAGGTAGAAGTAGTACTCCTTGACGTCCTCGCCGTGGTTCCCCTCACTGTTCGTCAGGCCGAAGAGGCGTTCCTTGAGAATCAGGTCCCTGCCGTTCCACAATGAAAGGGCGAAGCAGAGCCGCTGCTTGTCGTCGGAGATCCCTCCCAACCCATCTTCTCCCCAGCGGTAGGCCCGGGAGCGGGCGTGGTCATGGGTAAAGAAGTTCCAGGCATCGCCGTTTTCGCTGTAATCCTCTCGAACCGTGCCCCATTGCCGCTCGCTCAGATACGGACCCCACTTCTTCCAGGGGATCTTCTGCTCTCGTGTTTCATCGAGCCTTCTCCGCTCCATCTCTCTCCTCCCTCGGGTGTCCTCGATCCATCCTTTCCTTGCCTGTTCCCAGATCTCTTCGACAACAACAAAAGGCCAAAACCGTTCCTCCGCTTCCATCCGTCCACTGTCGGCAGCGGTGCGGTATAGCGATTCGAAACGGTCAGGGTCGGGTCCTTTATTGCCGGGTTTTTCCTCGTTCTCCCTGTGAAATCCCGAAATTCGTACCGGCTGCCCCGATTCCTCGTCTGTGACGATTTTCATGGAGGCTGTCGTAAGTGACGTTGTTTATTTCTTGATCCTGGTTATCTTCGTGTACTGCAGGCCGAGGCTGGCGGTCAGCCCCCACTGATCGAAAAAGAAGGCATACACATCGGATTGGCCGTCGGCGCTTGACACGACCGCTGAGCCCGTATCGATGATGGCAATGTTCGGCGTCGTGCCGAGTTCCCACCCATTGCTCCGGTCCAGATAAGCCTGGCCGGACTCCGCCATGAAGAACAGAGCATAGCCGTACTTGAGGATTCTCGATTCCGGTCCATAAGAAGGTGAGATGACCTTATAGTAAGCGATGATCTTCCCGCCTTGGAGCAGGGCGCCTTCCCCATACTGCCCCCCCGCGATGAAGCCTCCCTTCCTTATATCCGGAAAGACGAGGACGGCTTTTGCCTTTTTACCTAACTCCCTGGCCAAAGCGGATCGATTGTTCAGATTTTGGAGGGCCATCCGGACACTGCGGTTTATTTCCACCGCGGATGCCGCTACGGCTTGATCCGGAGTTGCGAAAGCGAAGGTGCATACGACGATTAACCAGTGAATCATCATGAAGTGGAAACGTCTCATTCGTGAAGTTCCTCCTTTTCTCAGAGGATTCTATTCCCTGTCCGTTTTGACCAGGAGGATCTTCGAATCCCGCTCATCATCCTTCGCTGCCTGAATTTTCTCTTCACCTGGTAATCGCGCACGACCTTTACCTCGGGCAACGCCCGGCGGAATTGCGGAAGGTATGCCCCGCGCCGTTCCAGCCGCAGCGCCTCGATGGTCATACACTCACCCAGAAGATTCTTAGCCGTTGCACGGGTCATGGTTCCATGGGCGTCCGGATGGGCCTTGATTAATCTCTAAGGTCCGGGTGCGAAGAATAAAAAGTTCATCCGTAGCCCTGATACTCTCCTTCATTATGAATATATTAAATATTTTCTCTGAATGGATATGAAAAGTCAATAACGGAGTCTGTCGGTATCGATGCTGACGTTATTTCTTTTGCTCCAGGCATTGTGCATGGTTTTCTTCCAGGGTCTTGATAAATTCTTCAATAAGTCGCAAACCGTGAGCTCTCAACCGGGGAGAAGTCATTCCATCGCCGCGGATCAGAAACCCCCGTTCGCTGTCCGGGATCTTCTCCGTCAGTGCAATTTCTACAGATTGCCTCTGATCAGATTGCTTCTGATTCCGAAAAGCGAAGACCCGCAGCGCTCGTCCCTCAATATCTTACAGATCCGCAATATGTTGAGGGCATTTCTTTTCGCCACAGTTTCAGCCTTTTTATAATTTACAAAGAATATATATAATATTGTACAGTTACGGCTTGATACACGGTTTCCATTATTTAGCATGTTTTTTGGATTTACTATGGGCAACAGGTCAAGAGGATCAAGGCCCCTTCCCACATTTTTATGGGTTGGATCAGGAACCGCGGTTTATCAAAAGTCAGCCGGCATGGATACCCGGGATTTTTACCAGACATCAAACGATAGGATTCAATGAGGACAGGGGGCATTTATGCGCTGGAGGGGAACCAGGAAGGAAGAAGGTCTAAAAATGATCGTGCTCAGGGGGATACTCTTCTGCCTTTTCTGCGGAGTTTTGGCAGCTGCCGGGTGTGAAAGGAAAAAGGAGGCTGCCCCTCCGCCGCCGACGGTGGAGGTCGTCACCGTTGATGCCCGCGACGTTCCCCTTTACCAGGAATGGGTCGGTTCGCTGGACGGCAATGTCAATGCCGTCATCAAACCCCAGGTGACCGGGTACCTGATCCGGCAGAACTACACCGAGGGGCTTCCGGTGAAAAAGGGGCAGGTCCTCTTCGAGATCGATCCCCGGACCTTTCAGGCGGCGGTGAACCAGGCCAAGGGCACCTTGGACCAGGCCAAGGGCGATCTGGCCCGGGCTGAGGCCACCTATATGACAGCCAAGGCCGAACTGGCCCGGATCAGGCCCCTGGCAGCCAAGAATGCCGTTTCCCAGCGGGACCTTGACGACGCCATCGGCCGCGAACTGGCGACCAAGGCTTCGGTGGCCGCGGCCAGAGCCGCCATTGCCTCCGCAGCGGCCAGCCTGGACAAGGCCAAACTGGATCTCGGGTTTACCAAGATCACCTCCCCTGTCGACGGCATTGCCGGCATCGCCAAGACCCAGCTCGGCAACCTGGTCGGTCCAAGCTCCGTCCAGGAGCTGACCACCGTCTCCAGCGTCGATCCGATCAAGGCCTACATCAACATCAGCGAGCGGGAATATCTCACCCTGCGGGAAAGCGCCCTCCGAGGCAACAGCCGGAGTGTGGAGGACATCCCCCTGGAACTGATTCTGGCTGACGGGAGCGTCTATCCCCACCAGGGGAAATTCACCCTCGCCGACCGGCAGATCGATCCCACCACCGGGACTCTCAAGGTGGGATCTCTCTTCCCCAACCCGCAGAACGTCCTTCGCCCCGGCGGCTACGCGAAGGTCAAAGCCCTCATGTCGGTGCAGAAGGGAGCCGTCCTTGTCCCCCAGCGGGCGGTGACCGAGCTCCAGGGAAAATATCTCGTGGCGGTCGTGGGGAGCGGCAACAAGGTGGAAATCCGCCAGGTGAAGGCGGGTCAACGAATCGGCTCCGACTGGATCATCAGCGAGGGGTTGAAGCCGGGTGAGTCTGTGGTTGCCGAGGGGACCCAGAAAGTCCGTCCCGGGTCACCGGTCAATCCGAAGCCCTTCCGTCCTGCCGCTCCCGGCAGCGCTCCCGCGTCCCGGCCAGCCGCTCCGGCGACCGACAGAAAGGGGTAGGCCGCCATGTCAAAGTTCTTCATCAATCGACCCATCGTGGCCATGGTCATCGCGATCCTCATGGTGATCATCGGTCTGGTCGCCATGGCACGGCTCCCCATCGCCCAGTTTCCCAACATCGTCCCGCCGGCGATCCAGGTGAACGCCACCTACACGGGAGCGAACGCCCAGACCCTTGAGCAGTCCGTGGCCACCCCCATTGAACAGCAGATGTCCGGGGTGGACAACCTGGACTACATGTACTCCATCAATGCCAACAACGGGCAGATGACTCTCTATAACTACTTCGATCTGAAGACCGATGCCAACACCGACCAGATCCTCGCCCAGATGCGGGAGGGACAGGCGGAATCGCAACTGCCGCGGGATGTGGTCAATTACGGCGTGACGGTGCAGAAGTCCACCTCGTCACCCCTGATCATGTTTGCCCTCTTCTCCCCCAAGGGGACCTATGACAATGTTTTCCTGGCCAACTATTCCTACATCAACATCAACGACCAGATGACCCGGATCAAGGGCATCGCCAGCGTCACGGTCTTCGGCGCCGGGCAGTACGCCATGCGGATCTGGGTCCGGCCGGACCAGCTGGCCAAGCTGAATATCACCATCCCCGAGATCATGAACGCGGTCAACGCCCAGAATACGGTGAACCCTGCCGGGCAGGTGGGAGCCCAGCCGGTGCCGAAGGGCCAGGAGTTCACCTACTCCGTCCAGGCCCAGGGGCGCCTGGAAACGGAGGAGCAGTTCGGCGACATCGTCCTGCGCGCCAATCCGGACGGCTCCATCGTCCGGGTCCGGGACGTGGCCCGCATCGAACTGGGCGCCCAGACCTACAACCTGGAAAGCCGGCTGAACGGAAAGCCCTGCGCTCTGATCGCCCTCTATCAGATGCCGGGGACCAACGCCCTGGAGGCCGCCAACGGCACCAAGGCGCTGATGGAGGAACTGAAGAAAAGGTTCCCGCCCGACCTGGAGTATACGGTGGCGCTGGACACGACGCTGGCGGTCACGGAAGGGATCACGGAAATCAAGCACACCTTCTTCGAGGCCCTTGTGCTTGTCGTTCTTGTGGTCTTCCTCTTCCTCCAGGGGTGGCGGGCCACCCTCATCCCCCTGCTGGCGGTGCCCGTATCCCTCGTGGGGACCTTCGCCGTCTTTCCGCTGCTGGGTTTTTCCATCAACACCCTCTCCCTCTTCGGGCTGGTGCTGGCCATCGGCCTCGTGGTGGATGACGCCATCGTCGTCGTCGAGGCGGTGGAACACCACATCGAACACGGGCTCTCCCCCAAGGAGGCCTCCCTGAAGGCCATGGAGGAGGTCTCCGGGCCGGTCATCGCCATCGCCATCATCCTGGCGGCGGTCTTCGTTCCCACCGCCTTCATACCCGGCATCACCGGCCAGCTTTACCAGCAGTTCGCGGTGACCATCGCCGTGTCGGTCATCTTCTCCGCCTTCAACGCCCTTTCCCTCTCCCCTGCCCTCTGCGCCCTCCTGCTGAAACCGAAGGTCAAGGGAACCGGGCCGCTCCAGAAATTCTACGACGGGTTCAACAGGGTTTTCGGCCGGGCCACGGACGGCTATGTCTCCCTCTGCAGGACGGCCATCCGGAAAAGTGCCGTCAGCCTCATCCTCCTTGCGGGGGTGGCGGTTCTGGCCGGCTTTTCCGGCAAGTCTATTCCCGTGGGCTTCCTCCCCGACGAGGACCAGGGGTTCATCTTCGCCGGCATCCAACTGCCTGACGCCGCTTCGCTGCAGCGGACCGGCGAGGTGGCCGCCCAGGCTGAGGCCATCATCATGAAGACCCCGGGGGTCAAGTACTGCTCCTCCATCATCGGCTACAGCATGCTGAGCCAGGTCCAGAACACCTACAGCGCCTTCTTCTTCATCTCCCTGGAGGAGTGGTCCAAGCGGAAGAAGCCGGAAGAGCAGTACGAGGCGATCAAGGCCTCCATCTCGAAAAAGATGGCTGGACTTACCGGCGCCATGGGCTTCGCCTTCCCGCCCCCGGCCATCATGGGAGTCGGCACCTCCGGCGGGGTCACCTTTATCCTGCAGGACCGGGCCGGCAAGGATATCGCGTTCCTGGCGGCCAACACGCAGAAGTTTATTGAAGAGGCGAGAAAACGGCCGGAACTGGCCCGGGTCACCACGACCTTCCTCCCGACCGTGCCTCAGCTCTTCGTGGACGTGGACCGGAACAAGGCGCTCGCGCAGGGGGTGGACATCTCCGATGTCTACAAGGTCCTGCAGAGCTTCATGGGAAGCGGCTTCATCAACTACTTCAACCGGTTTGGACGCCAATGGCAGGTCTTTATCCAGGCGGAGGGGGACTACCGGACCAACATCGAAAACATCGGCCAGTTCTACGTCCGCAACAGCGACGGAAAAACGGTTCCCCTCTCGGCGCTCACCTCGATCCGCAACATCACCGGGCCGGAATTCACCATGCGCTTCAACCTGTACCGGTCCGCGCAGATCAATGCCACGGCCGCCCCCGGCTACAGCTCAGCCCAGACCATGACGGCGCTGGAAGAGGTGTTCGCCTCGACGATGCCCCGGGAGATGGGCTATGACTACAGCGGCATGTCGTTCCAGGAAAAGAAGGCCCAGCAGGGGGTCTCGCCGATGGCGATCTTCGCCTTCTCGCTCCTCTGCGTCTTCCTGATCCTGGCGGCCCAGTATGAAAGCTGGTCGCTGCCCTTCTCGGTTCTCCTCGGGACCCCCATCGCCGTGGCCGGGGCCTTCGCCGGTCTCATGTGGCGGCATTTCGAGAACAACGTCTACGCCCAGATCGGTCTCGTCATGCTCATCGGCCTGGCCGCCAAGAACGCCATCCTCATCGTCGAGTTCGCCAAAATGGAGTACGAGAAAGGGGAGTCGCTCATGGATGCCGCCCTCAACGGGGCGCGGCTCCGGCTCCGCCCGATCCTCATGACCTCCTTCGCCTTCATCCTGGGCTGTGTGCCGTTGGCCATCGCCAGCGGGGCCGGCGCCATCTCCCGGCAGGTTATGGGAATCACGGTCATTTTCGGGATGCTGGCGGCTTCCTTCATTGCCATCTTCCTCATCCCTGTGACCTACTACGTGATCGAAAAACTTGGCCACCAGGGGGATGCCGGCGCCCATCCTCCGGGAGGAGAGGCATCCGACGGGACGACAGGCACAGGAGGTGAACCCCATGCGTAGACTCGCCCTTCTTTTTCTCCTGGCCCTGCCGCTGATCGGCTGCATGGTCGGTCCCGACTACCTTCGTCCCGCCGTCGAGACACCTCCCGCTTGGCGCCTGACCGAACCGGATGCTCAGGAGACGGTCAACATTGCCTGGTGGCGACAGCTCGACGATCCGGTCCTGGACGACCTCATCGCCGCAGCAATCCGGGAAAACAAGGACCTCATGATCGCCTCCGCCCGGGTCGACGAGTTCGCGGCCCGGTATGGCGTGGTACGCGCCGACCTCTACCCCCGGGTGGGAGCCGGTGCATTGTTCGGCCAGCAGCAGGTCACGGAACGAAACGGCAACGACCTACCCAAAGGCTACCACATCGTCACCGGAACCCAGGAGGTTTACCTGAACGCCTCCTGGGAGCTGGACATCTGGGGCCGGATCCGGAGAAGCAGCGAGGCGGCCCGGGCCGACCTCCTGGCCAGCGAGGAGGGGCGGCGCGGCATCATCCTCTCCCTGGTGAGTTCGGTGGCGGTCTCTTATATGAACCTCCGTGACCTGGACAAGCAGCTGGAAATCTCCAGGAGGACGGCCGAGCTCCGCAAGGGTTCCTACGAGCTGCTCCAGATGCGCTTCGAAGCCGGAATCATCAATGAGATGGAACTGGCCCAAAGCAAGTCCGAGTATGAACAGGCCCTGGCCACCATTCCCCAGATCGAGAAATCCGTCGCCCTGCAGGAGAACGCCCTCAACGTGCTTCTGGGCCGCAACCCCGGCCCCATTCCCCGGGGAAAGAGCATCGACGACCTGAAGCTGCCGGCCGTCCCCGCCGGACTTCCGTCCGAGCTTCTGGAGCGCCGTCCGGACATCAAACAGGCCGAGCAGAACCTCATCTCCGCCAATGCCCTGATCGGCGTCGCCAAGGCGGCCTATTTCCCCGCCCTCTCCCTTACCGGCCTGCTTGGGTACGCCAGCTCCGAATTCTCCGACCTCTTTACCGGGCCGGCCAAGGCCTGGCAGTACAGCGCGGCCATTACCGCCCCCATCTTCACCGCCGGCAAGATCTCCAGCCAGGTCAGGGTGACTGAGGCGCTGCAGCAGCAGGCTCTCATCCAGTACCAACAGACCATTCAGACGGCCTTCCGGGAGGTCAACGACGCCCTTGCGGACCAGAACCTGACCCGCAGGCAGCTCGAAGCCCAGAAACAACGGGTCGTGGCACTCCGGACCTACGCCGACCTGGCGCGAGTCCGGTTCGACAACGGCTACGCCAGTTACCTCGAGGTGCTGGATGCCGAGCGGAGCCTCTTTGACGTGGAACTTGCCTACGTCCAGTCCCAGGGGGTCCTCTTCCAGGCACTCATCAACCTCTACAAGGCCATGGGGGGGGGCTGGATCGTCGAGGCGGAAAAGCTTTCGGCTTCCCCTTCCGTGGGAAAACCCTAACCACAGCCCCTAAGCGCGGCAGGAGAAAAAGGCCATGCGTCGCCCTGTCAAAAGCATGATCACGGTTATTTTGAACGCCCGGTTCTCCTATCTGTTCTTCACCGTCGTGATGCTTTTTCTGCTCCGACCCTTTATCGTGATCCCGAAGGCCTTGACCGTCGTTACGGACCTCTTCATCTGGTTCCTTATTATTTCCTGTGTCTGGGCGGTTCACGAAAAGCGGCAGTCCCAGTGGCTGGTCATCGTCATGGCCGCGGTTGCCGTTCTGGCCGATGTTTCAGACTTTTTTCTTCATAATGAGATGACGTCCTGGGCGAGCAAGATTCTGATCATTCTCTTCCTCCTCTATGCCGTTGCTGCCATTTTATTATTCCTGGCCAGGCAGGAACGTGTCACCGCGGACATGATCATGGCCGGGGCCAGCGAATACGTGCTCATCGGCGTCCTGTGGGCGTCCCTTTACAGCCTCATAGAGGCCCTCTACCCGGGGTCCTTCAGTTTTGCCGGGGCGAAAGACCGGTCGGGTTTCCTCTACTTCAGTTTTATCACACTGACGACAACGGGTTACGGGGACCTCCTGCCGGTATCCCTTCAGGCCCGTTCCCTGGCGATGTTCGAAACGATCACGGGTCAGCTTTTCATTGCCATCACCGTGGCCCGGCTCGTCAGTCTTTACACCGTACAGGGGAATAAGCGTTGAGCAATACGAACATCAGCCGGAACCAGTCCAACACAAAGAGGGAAGGGCCATGAATCTCATCATCGAAGTGAGGGCTAAAGCGGAAAAGTTCAACGAGCTCTATCAGACCTTACAGGCGCTCCTTCCCACGATGCGCACGGAAGACGGATGCCGTGAATCCCATATCTACCGTGACATGGAGGATGGTGAAGTCTTCTTTCTTTCGATGATTTGGGAGAATAGGAGAAAATTCGAAAGTTACATCGGCTCCATCGGAGGCTGCGCCCTTCTCGGGGCGGTCGATCTGTTGAGTCAAACGTCGAGGGTCAGGCTGGGCGGAGATGCTCCGTGGGAAGAAATTGGCGTCCTGAAGCAGTTGAGGAAAGGAACCTGACCGGGCGCCATTGAAACCAGACCATAAAATGATGAATGGAGGTCGTTATGAAAACATTGTCAAGAGTCATCTTGGTTGTCACGATAGGCATTCTCCTCTCGGCATCAACCGTGTTTTCCGGGAATGCTAACTTTTCCGGGTTTCTCGGCGATCCTGGTGTCTATCAGAAATTGACGCCCGGGCCCGACGGCGGGGCTCAGCTGCGGTGGCTGAAGCCCGGCGTGGATTTCAGTAAATACGACAAGTTCATGGTGGACGGCGTCGTCTTTTACCTGGCCGACGACTCGGAGTACAAGGGGATTGATCCCCAGGAGATGAAAGAAATGGCCGATTCCTGCAACAAGGAAATCGTGGATGCCCTGAAGTACAAGTACACGATCGTGTCGGAGCCAGGTCCCGGCGTGGGCCGGATTCGTTTTGCCATTACGAAGATCAAGGCGAGCCGACCGGGGGTCAGCGCCGTCACCTCGATTATTCCCGTCGGGATCGGCATCAGCGTCGTCAAGAAGGGGGTAACGGGGGGCTGGTCGGGAAGCGGCGCAACGGGGACTGAATTGATGGTCCTCGACTCTTCAACCAATGAGGTGATCGCGATGGCCGTGGACGAGCGGCAGGCAGGCTATACGGAAAGATTTTCCAAGTGGGGGTCGGCCACGGATGCCTTCAAGTTCTGGTCGGAAAGAATTGTGAAGTTTTTGGATGATGCCAAGGGCAAAAAGATGGAAACAGAGGAGTAACGGTCAGCCGTAGAAAAGGGTCTGCTGAGGCTGGGCGGCAGGCTGCGACATCGGCTTTTCGGAAGCGAAACACCGCTGCTTGCGGAGATAAAATGGGTAACGGTTGTCCCTCGTGTGTGCAACCTTTGAGGGCGGCCTTCCGATTTCTGCAATGGAGCGGCGGACGAAAGTCGAACCTTTAAAAAAATCCCAAGGAGGATTCTCATGAAAAGGAAAACAGGATTTCTGTTTGTGGCCGTGGTCCTGACCACCCTGCTTTTAGTCATCGGCAGTCCTGCTGTGGCGCAGGAACCGACAACCGATAATATGCAAATCGTTCTCGAAAAAATGAAAGCGGATAAAAAGCTGCTCGTCGCAGAGAACATGCAGCTTACCGAGAAAGAAGCAAAAGCCTTCTGGCCGGTCTACGAAAAGTACCAGGATGAACTCTTTCTTCTTCGCATGCGCACCTTGAATTTAATCAAGGCGTATCAGGATGCCTATGGGAAGATGACCAATGCTACGGCAAGAAAACTTCTTGATGAATTGATGACCATTGAGACCCTGCGACTGGAGGTGCGCAAGGCATACCTCCCGAAATTCCGCCAGGTTTTGCCCGACATAAAGGTCGTGCGCTACTACCAGATCGAGAATAAAATTCAGGCAGCGGTCGATTATGAGTTGGGTTCAGGAATACCGCTGATCAAAACAGACAAGAAATAAAAAACCCTCTAAGAAAAGGAGGATATGCAAATGAGACGCTTACGCTTACCGTTAACGGTTACTCTTTGCGCAATGGCAGTGTTCGCGATGGCCTTCGTCGTCACAGATCAGGCCACGGCGGCCTCCGCAACACAAATCGATTATAATGTCCGGAAGTCTCTACAGAAGCTCTACACGAAGTCGCCGACGGCAAAGGAGATGAGCAGAACGGCAAAAGCCATCCTCGTCTTTCCGGATATCGTAAAGGGCGGATTCATCGTGGGGGGGCAGTATGGAGAGGGCGCCCTGATCCGGGACGGGAAGGTGGTCGCTTACTACAACACCCTTTCCGCTTCTTATGGCCTGCAGGCCGGCATCCAGCAGTACGGCTACGCCCTGTTCCTGATGACGGACTCTTCCCTGGCCTATCTGGACAAAAGTGACGGCTGGGAACTCGGCCTGACGCCGAATATTGTGGTCGTCGATGTGGGGGCAGCGGGCGGCATCTCCACCACCACGGCAAAATCCGATGTTTATGCCTTCTTTTTCGACCAGAGAGGGCTGATGGCCGGTCTCGGCCTGCAGGGGACGAAGATTACGAAGATCAGAAAATAGAGACCTTTTCAACGCAGAAACGCGGGCGGGCGGCCTGCCGTCAGGACCGATCCGGTTTAGGAACGGCTTTCGGGGTGTCCGGAACCTTCCCCTCTGTAGACTCACCGCCCGGATTTTCCCGGAGAGGACGGGCGGCCGCAGGTTCCTGGAGGTTGTTATGCCTCAAAGAAAGCAGCCGAAGCGCGATGGGGAAAGCAGGCCTGATCAGAACGCCCTTGACGGGAAAGGAATTTCCCGGTTCTCTCTGCGCGCCTTTCTGGCCCTCCAGGTCCTGCTGCTCGTCGTCTTTCCTTTCATCGAGCTGCTGCCTCACGGCATTCTGATCCTCTCCGTTCTCCTGACGCTGGTGCTGCTGTCCGCATTGCTGGCGATCGGCAGCCGGCGCACCACGCTGATCTGGGGTCTTGCCCTGGCGGCACCCGCACTGGTCGGAAAATGGCTGAATTATTGGCGGCCGGACCTGATGCCGCCTGAAGTCTTTCTGGCAGTCGCCGCGCTCTTCTGCGGGTTTGTCGGGTTGAATCTCCTGAGTTTCATCCTCCGGGCTTCAAAGGTCAGTATGGATATCCTCTGTGCGGCCATTGCGGACTACCTGATGCTGGGGCTGCTCTGGTCCTTCCTCTATCAGCTGGTCGCCCGGATATCGCCTGATTCCTTTTTCTTTACGGTGGGATCCGCTTCCAGACATGTGCCGACGGGCTTCGAAGCCTTCTATTTCAGTTTCGCCACCCTCATGACTGTCGGCTATGGGGACATCATCCCGGCGACCAATGTCTCCCGGATGCTGGCGGTGACGGAATCCGTCGCCGGCGTATTTTACGTGACCATTCTGGTCGCCCGGCTGGTCTCGATCTACTCCACCGAGGGCGAAAAAAGCCTTCAAAGCCCAATCGATCAGGTAGAGGGGAAAGAATGAAATGACCCCTTTTTTCCAGAATATCGAGGCCTGCCCTGACTGCGATCTGCTGCAGCGCATCCCGGCCCTTCCGCCGGGAGGGAGGGCGCTCTGCCCGCGCTGTCGCCATATGATCGCCTCCAGCAAGCCCGATTCCCTTGACCGGACCCTTGCCTTGACGGCTGCCGCAGCCATTGTCCTGATCGTTGCCAACGTCATGCCGCTGATGGGGCTCTCAGCCGTCGGGCGCCATGCCAGCACGACGATCCTCGGCGGCGTACTGAAGATGTGGCAGCAGGGGGAGGGAGTCACGGCCGTGCTGGTTGCGTTCTGCACCGTGATCGCTCCGACAGTCCATATTGTATTCATGCTGACGATCCTGCTCGCCTTAAGGCAATCCCCTGCTCCCTCCTGGGTGGGCGCTCTTTTGCGGATCACGAGACTTAACTCGTCCTGGGCAATGGTCGAGGTGATGATGCTCGGCATCCTGGTCGCCCTGATCAAGATTGCGGACCTGGCGACGGTAATTCCGGGCATCGGGATGTTCGCTGTCGGTGCGCTGATCGTCCTGATCGCGGCAATGACGGTCTGTTTCGATCCTCGTGAAGCATGGTCGCGAATCTCCTGGGCGGATGACCAATTGCCTCGATCGGCGGAATCCCTGAAATCGGGGGGTCGGGAGGAAGAGCAGATCAAAAGTACAGGCACCCAGGCGACCCTGACAGGCATCAGGCTGGGACTTGTCTCCTGCGAGTCCTGCGGCCTGCTGTCGAAGCCGGCCGATGTCTTTGAACCGGGACGCTGCCCGCGCTGCGGTTCCGAGCTTGAGCTGCGCCGTCGCAACACGATCCAGCGCACCTGGGCCCTGCTCATCGCCGCCGCGATCTGCTACATCCCGGCCAACCTGATCCCGATCATGAGCACTACGACGCCTACTTACGCCGAAAAAGACACGATCCTGAGCGGCGTCGTCCTGCTCTATGAGTCGGGATCCTGGCCGCTGGCGCTGATCGTTCTGATTGCCAGCATCATCATTCCCATGGCCAAGATTTCCGCCCTGGCCTATCTGCTCCTCACCGTCCAGCGCCGCTCCATCGGAAGCCGGCAGGAGCGGGTTCGCCTCTATCGGCTGGTGGAGTTCGTCGGGCGTTGGTCGATGCTGGACGTCTTTGTCGTGACCTTCGTCGTCGCCCTCGTCCAGCTCCAGCCCCTCATGTCCGTGGAACCGGGCGCCGGCGTGATGTTTTTCGCGGCCGTCGTCGTGCTGACCATGCTCGCAGCCGAAGCCTTCGACCCCCGGCTGATCTGGGATTCCAGCAACAACAAGGAGGAATAAAATGACTGACTCCGGCGATCTCAACAACATCCCGCTGGCCACCGCCAAGCCGAAGAAGAAAATGCGGTTCTCGGCGGTCTGGATCATTCCTATCGTCGCGGCGCTCGTCGGCCTCGGGATCGCCATCCAGCAGATCCTCAGTCAAGGCCCGACGATCACCATCGTCTTCAAGGCGGCCGAGGGAGTCGAAGCGGATAAGACCTTTGTGAAGTACAAGGACGTCAACATCGGCCGGGTGGAGACGGTGGAACTCACCCCTGACTTCAAAAAGGTCGTGGTGACGGCAAAGATCAACAAGAGCGCCAAAGGCCTGATCGTCGAGGACGCCAGATTCTGGGTGGAACAGCCGCGCGTCACCCTGAGCGGAGTCTCCGGCATCGGTACGCTGTTGGCCGGCAACCACATCGGGCTGGAGGTCGGGAAATCCACCAAGCCCCGCCGGCAATTCATCGGCCTCGAAGTTCCGCCGGCGGTTACTCTCGATCAGCCGGGACGGCAGTTTGTTCTTCATGCGGACACCCTGGGATCGGTAGGAATCGGCTCCCCCCTTTATTACCGCCGCCTGAATGTGGGGCGGGTCATCGGCTACGATCTTTCCAGGGACGGCAAATCCATTGACATCAAAATCTTCGTGAATTCACCCTACGACAGCTATGTTACCCCGCAAACACGCTTCTGGCAGGCAAGCGGGGTCGATGTCTCCCTGGGGGCAAACGGCTTGTCTGTACAGACCCAGTCCGTCGTGTCGCTGCTGATCGGCGGGATTGCCTTCGAAACCCTTCCTTCGGCAGCTGTTGCGGCAGCTGCACCGGAGGGCGCGGTTTTTCCCCTTTACGGCAACCGCACGGCGGCGCTGAAGGAGCGAGAGACGATCGTTACGCCCTATGTCCTCTATTTCAATGAATCGTTGCGCGGCCTCTCCGTCGGGGCGCCCGTCACGTATCTCGGGTTGCCCGTGGGCGAAGTCACCCGGGTCGGTCTCGAATACGTTCCGAAGACGGCAGGCGTCCGCCCGCGTGTGGACATCGAAATTTATCCGGCCCGTTTCCTGGAGCATCTGAAGAAGTCGACGACTGCCGAGCAGATCGCCCGGAGTCTGAAAGAGCGGCAGGCCTTCCTCCAGCGGATGGTCGACCGGGGGCTGCGGGCGCAGCTGCGCAGCGGAAATCTGGTGACGGGACAGCTGTATGTCGCCCTTGACCGCTTTCCCAATGCCCCCGCGGTGAAAATGGACTGGACAGCCCCCCCCTATGAATTTCCCGTGATGCAGGGGAGCCTCCAGGATCTGGAAGCCAAGGTGAACGGCATCATCGCCAAGATCGATAAAATGCCCCTGGCCGCCATCGGGGAAAATGCGAAGCATACGCTGGCAACGCTCAACCGGACGATGCAGGACACCAACCGGATGCTGAACCGCATCGACGGCGAAATGCTCCCGGAGGTCATGGCGACCGTCCAGGAACTCCGGAAGACCATCTCGGCCGCCGAGCGGGTGCTGGCAAGCACTGACAGCACCCTGGTCGGAAAAGACGCGGCGGCACAGCAGGAACTGCGGGTCGCTCTTCAGGAGATTGCCCGCGCCGCGCGGTCGATCAGTGAGTTGGCGGAATATCTCGAACGCAACCCCGATGCCCTCATCCGCGGGAAAGTTCAGGAGGTGCCCAAATGAAGAGAATCGCCTGCGTTATCCTCTGCGCGCTTGCCGCTTTGCCGGCGGGCTGCGCCTCCACTCAGCCGTCGCAATTCTATACGCTGAGCCCGGCGCCGCTGCCGGCCATGGCGACGATGACTGACGCCTCCATTTCCGTCGGCCCGGTCCTCATCCCTGCCGTGATCGACCGGCCGCAGATTGTTTTAAAAACCGGTCCGAATTCGGTTTCCATTGATGAATTCCACCGCTGGGCGTCACCGCTTCCAGGCGCCATTGCGCGAGTGATCGCCGAGAACCTGGCCTCGCTGCTCGGGACGCAGCAGCTCACGGTGTTTCCGCAATCGCCGGCTGTGGAAGCGTCCTATCGGGTGGGAATCGACCTTCTTCATTTCGAATCGGAACCGGGCAAGTCGGCAACGCTGGACGCCCTGTGGAGAGTGAACGCCAGGAAGGAAGGTCTGTCTCACACAGGCCGCACGACGATCACCGAGCCGACGCAGGGCGGCGGTTATAACGGACTGGCGGCAGCGCACAGCCGGGCTCTGGGCCGCCTGAGCGGCGAGATCGCAGCAGCGATCCGGGAGATGGAAAGTCAAAGACGGGCAAATCCCCTGTCTCCACAGCGGGAAAGGGAAGGTCATGAACCTTGAGAGATCCCTTGCCCAAAACTTTACTCCGGCAAAGAAAAGAGGAGCGCCATGACGATGCATAGACCGGCCGTCCCGGACCTGACCCGCACGACCCTGCAGATTCTCTGGATCGGCGTCCTGATTGCCGCCTGTTTTTGGATCATGAGGCCCTTTCTTCTCTCCCTCGTCTGGGCCGCCATGATCGTGGTGGCCACCTGGCCGTTCATGCTGAAGGTGGAGGGCTGGCTGTGGAGAAAGCGCAGCCTCGCCGTCACCGCCATGACGATCATCATGCTGCTCTTGTTCATTGTTCCCTTCTCCCTGGCCATTGTCGCCATCATCGAGAACGCGGACCGGATCGCCGACTGGGTTCAATCCTTCCAGGCGCAGGCGCTGCCGGCCCTTCCCGGCTGGTTGACCGGGATTCCCTATGCGGGCCCCAAGCTGGCCGCTGCCTGGGAGAATGTCCGGACAGGACCGGAGGGGCTGTCGGCACGCCTGGCCCCCTACGCCGGACAGCTGTTGAAATGGTTCCTGTCCCAGGCGGGAAGCGTCGGCCTCATTGCGGTCCAGTTTCTCCTGACGGTCATCATCGCGGCAATCTGCTACGCCAGCGGCGAGACAGCCTCGACGGCCATCCTTCGTTTCGCGCGCCGGCTGGGAGGAAAGCGCGGAGAGGAAGCCACCGTACTGGCCGCGAAAACCGTCCGGGGCGTTGCGCTCGGGGTTGTCGGTACGGCCCTGATCCAGTCGCTCCTCGGAGGAATCGGGCTCATCCTGACCGGCATCCCGGCTGCCGCCATCCTGACGGCCGTGATGTTCATGCTCTGTATCGCCCAGCTCGGTCCGGGGCTCGTCCTCATCCCCTCCGTGATCTGGCTCTTCTGGAGCGGTTCGACGACCTGGGGAATCCTCCTGCTCGTGGTGACGATCGTCGTCGGCACGCTCGACAATTTCCTGCGCCCGATCCTCATCAAGAAGGGGGCCGACCTGCCCCTGCTCCTGATTTTTGCCGGCGTCATCGGCGGCCTGGTCTCCTTCGGCATCATCGGGCTTTTTATAGGGCCGGTGGTGCTCTCCGTAAGCTATCGGCTCCTGGGAGTATGGGTGACTGAAGGGGAACCGGCAGGAGAGGAAGTCAAAAGCGAGGCGGAACCCAAGCCGTAAGAATAGAGCAGGAACAGAAAGGAAAGAACTCAACTCGCCGGTTATGGAGCAACGCCGCATCCGTACCGTAAGAGGTGCCGAGATGAAGAGAATTGGAATCCTGATCGCCGTCTTGATTTGTTTTCCCCTGGCGGGGTGCACCCGAATCGGTGCACCGGCCATCGTCCGTGACCGCTACGATTACAGCGTCGCCATTTCCGAATCCTGGAAAACCCAGATGCTCCTCAACATCGTGAAGATCCGCTACTCCGACACGCCGGTTTTCATGGATGTGACTTCGGTGATCAATCTGGTCGGCGTCCAGAACACGGTCAACCTGGCGGCGGGATGGTCCTTCCCGCCCAGCGCCAATACGCAGGCGATCGGGGGAACCTCCACCTGGGGGGAAAAGCCGACGATCACCTATGCCCCCCTCACCGGGGAGAAGTTCACCCGGAGTCTCCTCACGCCGATTACCCCCTACGCGCTTCTCTCCATGGTTCAGGCGGGATGGCCCGTCAAGGTGCTGTTCAACCTGTGCGTCAAGTCGATTAACGATATGGACAACCAGTCCTCGGCGCCCGGCTTTGCCCGCAGGGAAGATCCGGAGTTCAGGGAGCTGATCGGGCGGCTGGAGCAGATCCAGAAATCCGGGGCCGTGGGGACGCGGATTGAAAGGAAGGACAGGCAGGATACGGCCATCATGGTTTTTCGCCGGAAAGCCGACCGGGAAATCGGTCAGAACCGGTTGGAAGTGCGACGGCTCCTCAACCTGAAGCCCGAAGCGGATGAGTTCAAAATCATTTATGGAGCGGCCCCAACGCGGGAAGGCGAGATCGCCGTCCTGACCCGCTCAATCATGGACATCATCATCGAATTATGCTCACAGATCGACGTCCCGGCCGAGCACGCGGCTGAAGGGCGAACCTACGCCACGTCGCCCGAAATCGGGGAAGGAAGGGAACAGACCCCTCCTCTGATCCGGGTGCGCTGCGGCAGGGAAAAGCCCGCCGACAGCTTTGTCGCCGTTCAAAACCGCAATTTCTGGTTCTGGATCGATGACCGGGATCGGCAATCGAAGAGTATCTTTACGTTTCTGATGATCCTGCTCAGCCTGGTGGAGACCGGGCCGTCGCCGCAGGGTCCCACGGTCACCGTTCCCATCAGTTAGAGGAGGAGAAATCCGGGGGAGGAAAAAATGGAATTATTGATTAAATTGGATCGGTTCCTGAGTCTCCTGCTTGTTGCCAGTGCGGTGGCGATCCTGACCCGGCGGCTCCGGGTTCCTTACAGTGTGGGGTTGGTGTTTGCCGGAATCCTATTGGCATTTTTTCCTCTGTACACCACCATTCCTTTCACCAAGGATCTGATTTTCAATGTGTTCCTGCCACCCCTTGTCTTTGAAGCGGCGATTGCGATTTCCTGGGGGAAATTACGGAAGGAATTCATCCTGATTCTCGTTCTGGTCACTGTCGGGGTATGTCTGTCCGCAGCGGTAACCGCATCGGGAATGCGGGTTCTTGCCGATTGGCCCTGGATCAGCGCCCTGCTTTTCGGCGCCCTTATCGCGGCTACCGATCCCGTTTCCGTCATCGCCACGTTCAATGAGGCCGGGGTTCACAGCCGAATCCGGCTGCTGGTTGAAGCGGAAAGCCTGCTCAACGATGGTACGGCCGCTGTTTTTTTCGCCGTCATTCTTGCCGCAGCGGCGGGGGGTTCTCCCACAGTCGGCAGCATCGCAGGGAAACTGGTGATGACCGTAGGAGGCGGCATGCTCTGTGACGCGCTGGTCGCCGGCACGATTTTACTCCTTGCCGGGCGAACGGAGGATCGTCTTGTTGAATTTACCTTGACGACCGTCGCCGCCTACGCTTCATTCCTCATTGCCGAGCACTTTCATTTTTCCGGCGTCCTCGCCACGCTGACCGCGGGACTTCTGGTCGGCAATCTCAGACAAGCGCTTTCCGCCAAAAATAGAGAGGCCATTCATGCGTACTGGGAATACCTTGGTTTTCTCGCCAATTCCTTCATCTTCATTGGCATCGGGGTACAGGTCTCCCTCCAGAATTTTAAAACGGTCCTGATGCCGGCGATCATCGCGATTCTGCTTGTACTGCTGGGAAGAGCGCTCGCCGTCTACCCCTGTTGCGCCCTCTTTGGCCGCTCCGGACTGCGGGTGCAGGGCAAGCATCAGTTCGTTCTGTTCTGGGGCGGTCTTCGCGGCGCCCTGGCGTTGGCATTGGCAGTGGGACTGCCGGACTGGGTGCCGAACCGGGGAACGATCATCTCGGTCACCTTTGCCGTCGTTGCCTTCTCGATTTTCGTCCAGGGCATGACCATGACCCCCCTTCTGCGGCGCATCGGTGAGATCCGCCCCACCACGACCAGTTGGAATAAGGGATGAGCAGGGTGGCAACCCTGGAGTGCCCCCCGCCGGGAACCTATGAAAGATGAGGCTCATCCTGTTGGTGCGTACTTTTGATTCAAGAAAAGAAACAAAATGAATTGTTGTTGACAACACTTCCATCTACTTATCCTCACCTGCAATTTTGCCGAGAGATTGCGGATTATTTATTGAAAGCGAGATTTGTGGGGAATGCAATTGTGTAGCAAATTTCTTTTGTTAAGTGAGTCAGGAGGCTTCGTATGAGATGAGGGGGAGTGGGTCCTCGGAGCCGGCTTGCAGGATCTGTTTTCAAACCACCTTAGGCTGGGGAAGAAATCATTCTTGACTATGATTAAAGCCTTTTGTTATAGCGCTCTTAATCATGAGGAACTTACTCTGTTTAAAACCTATTTCATGGCTTATTTTGGTGGTTATGCTGACCATTGCAGTCGATGGTGTGCATGCCATGCCTCTTTCAGGAGCAAGCGATCAAGTATCGCTTACCGAAATATCCAATCCTCACCAAGCTCCTTGTTCCCCGCTCGAACAGAATCATGATTACGATGGCTGTAATAATTGCGTCACGTGCGCTTGCCATGCTCCCCTTATGGTTCAATCATTCCAACTCGTCTATAGTCCCACCATATTGGCTCTGAATGCGTTTGACCCCTTTAAGCATTTACCGGAAGTTTATTTTCCCAAGTTTATTCCTCCCAGAACACTAGCCTAGAGCGCCGCGAGGGAAGTCGTTCGTCCTGATTAAGGGATAAATGTACCTTCTCTGCTCGCCATGGTGCGATCTCAACGGTTTTACAATTCATCATTCAAAACTGAACAAGGGAGGTTATTCCTTTGGGAACAACGAAATTTGCACGAGGAGCGTTCCTCCTGGTGCCCGGAATCCTATGTATTTTATTGTCGTCAAGTCCATTGCTGGCGGCAGAGCAGGCCTTCGTGCTGCCTGAGGTCATCGAATATTCGTTACAGAATAATGGCGACCTCAAGTCGTTTCGTGAAGAAAAAGGTATCCACGACGCCGGCAAAGCAAGAGCCGGACTCCTACCGAACCCCACTCTTGAGCTGGAAGGGGGCACCGGCGCTTTGACCGGCAGCAAGGACGAAAACAATCTGTCGATAAGGATATCGCAGGAGTTTTCGCTTTCGGGGAAAAGGGATAAGCGGATGGCCGTTGCTGAAGGGGAACTGGAAATGTACCGATGGCGGCTGGCCGACAAAGAACGGGTGCTTCGCGAAGAGGTGAGGACTGCTTTTTATGATGTCATCCTGGCGGAAAAGCGGATCGCCCTGGCCGAGCGTTCCATTGAGCTGAACAGGCAGCTTCTTGACGTAGCCAGGGAGCGTTTGTCAGCGGGCGACATTCCTGAATTAGAGATGAATCTTGTCAAGGTTGAGCTGGCACGGAGCGAAGGCGCCAAGAGTGATGCGGCAAAAAATCTGCTACAGAACCAGGTAAAACTTGAAACACTCATGGGACTCTCGCTTGACAAACATCCTTCGATTTCCGGAAGTCTTGAATCCGCAATTCAGCTGAGCAAAACACTGGCTGATCTGAAACAGCTTGCATACGAACAACGTCCGGATCTCAAAGCCCTGGAGGCTGAAAAAAGCCGGGGCGAAGCGGACATCGCCCTTGCCCACGCCGAGGGGGTTCCCAATCTTACCGCTGGTCTAGCGGTTAGTCGCGACACTTCATCCATGGAAATCGGCGGCAAAGAAGGCAAGGACACCGCTCACACCATCGGCGTGAAGCTGTCGATACCGATCCCCTTGTTTGACAGAAATCAGGCCGGGGTTGGAGAGGCCAGGTCCAAGCGAAACATCGCCGAAAGCCGCTTGGCGGCAACCGTGAGGAATGTCGAACGGGAAGTCGAGACGGCTTACGCCAGCTTTCAGAATGCCGATCGTGTTCTTGCGCTCTACAAGGGCGACATCATTCCCCAGCTTGAGGAAAACCTGAACCTGACCATGGAAGCCTATCGCCTTGGCGAGGTCGGCATTCTCGCCGTCATTCAGGAGCAAAAAAAATTCTTTGAGGTAAACGACAGCTACCAGACGGCTCTTTATGAACGTCAAACGGCCATCACAAGGCTTGAGGCTTCAACAGCAACAAAACTTCCCGGAGGTGCAGAGTGAACAAGAAAGGAATCCTGATAGGCATTATTCTTGTCATCGCTTTAGGAGGTGGCCTTATCTATCGTTTCAGCCAGTTAACAAGTGGTGGGAGCGGCGAGCAGACGGAAAAGAAGGAGACCGGCCATGAGGGCGACAAGGCTGGCGATCATGGTGAGGGCAAAGTCACGATGACCGCCGAGATGCAGGAACAGAATGGCGTGATCGTTGCCCTCGCTACAAAACAGCACTTGGCCGGAGTGATAAGCGCCACAGGGAAAATAGAAGTCAATGCCGACCGGATTGCCCATGTATCGCCGCGCATCAGCGGCAAGATCGTGGCTGTTCAGGCATCGCTGGGCGATGGCGTTGCCGCAGGACAAGTTCTGGCTACCTTGGATAGCGTTGAACTTGGGGAAGCACTCAACCGCTACCATCAGTCAAAGACCAAACTCGGCCTGGCCCAATCCAATATGGAACGGATCAAGGCCTTGGTTGAGAAGAAGATCGCGGCCCGCAAGGAGATCCTCCAGGCGGAAACCGACTTCAAAACCGCTCAAACAGAGCTGCACACCGATGAAGAACGCCTGGCGCTTTATGGTTTCCCACTGCCCGATTTCAAAAAGGAAAGGCATAAAAAGCCTTTCCTTCAGGTCCGCTCTCCAATCCGTGGCACCATTACCGAAAAACATGCGATCGTCGGCGAGCTCGCCGACCCCTCCAAGAGTCTTTATACCGTAGCAGATCTCTCGTCAGTCTGGGTCATGGTGGACATCAACGAAAAGGATCTTGCCAAGGTTCATCGGGGTCAGACCGCAATTGTCACCGTCGGCGCATTCCCAAACCTTAAATTGAAGGGGCGGGTCACCTATATCGCCGACCTGGTGAATGAAGCCTCACGTACGGTCAAGGCGCGGATAGAGGTCGCCAATCCTGAACGTAAGCTGAAGCCGGAAATGTTCGCCGCGATTGAACTGGCACTGGCGGACGATGCGCCTCCAGTCCTGGCTGTGCCCGAAGAGGCCGTGCAAGAGCTCGGCGGAGAGAAGGTGCTGTTTATTACGGAAAACGGCACGGAATTCATGCAGCGTCCGGTAACGTTAGGCCGGGCTCACGGCGGCATGGTGGCAGTGACGGACGGCCTCAGGGAAGGAGAGCGCTATGCCGTCAAGGGCGGGTTCATCCTGAAGTCGGAAGTGAAAAAAGGCGAATTGGAGGGTGATGAACACTGATGTTAGAGAAAATCATGACCTATTCGCTGAAGCAGAAAGGAGTGGTCATCTTCTTCTCCCTTCTGCTGGTCGTTTTCGGGGCCTATTCCTATCTGAAGCTTCCAATTGACGCCTTTCCGGATGTAACCAACATCCAGGTCGAAGTGATCAGTCACGCCGATGGATTATCCGCAATAGAGATCGAGCGCAACGTCACCTATCCGATTGAGATGGCCATGCGCGGCTTGCCGGATATCGAACAGATGCGCTCCGTAACCAAGTTTGGTCTATCCATCGTCACCCTTGTTTTCAAGGATAAGGTAGACATCTATTTTGCGCGGCAGTTGGTGTTTGAGCGCTTAGCCGAAGCAAAGGAGCAGGTTCCACAGGGGGTGGAAGTGACCATGGGACCAATCGGCACCGCCATGGGGGAAATCTATCAGTACACCCTCGAAGGAAAGATGCCTCAGGACCCGCAACAGAAAACCGCCTACCTGACCAACCTCAGAACTCTTCAGGAGTGGATCATCACGCCGCAGTTGAAGAGTGTTGCCGGGGTAAATGAAATCAATTCCTTCGGCGGTTACTTCAAACAGTACCAGGTCATCGTCTCGCCGGAAAAACTGCTGCAGCATGCCTTGACGGTAGACGACGTCTATTCGGCCATTGGCAGTAACAATGAAAACGTCGGCGGCAATATTCTTGAGCAGGGTACCGATCAATACATCGTTCGCGGCGTTGGCCTGATCAGGGACATCAGCGACATTGAGAACATCGTCCTCAAGTCAGCGGACGGCACCCCAACGTACGTGAGAGACGTTGCCCAGGTAAGGGTCGGCGAAGCGGTACGCATGGGCGCAGCGATGAAAAACGGTAAAGACGAGGCGGTCGGCGGCATTGTCATGATGCTGCGCGGAGAAAACAGCCGCGAGGTCGTGAACCGGGTCAAAGAGAAGGTCAATGAGATCAACAACAAGAATATGCTGCCGGACGGCATCAAAATAGTCCCGTATTATGACCGGAGCGGCATTGTCAGCGCCAGTGTCGACACGGTCAATAAGTCTCTGATCGAGGGCTCCATCCTAGTGTTGATCGTACTGTATCTGCTGCTGAACAGTATCCGGGGAAGTCTGGTGGTGTTGCTCGCCCTGCCGCTGTCGCTGCTGGGAACTTTCATCATCATGAAAGTCTCAGGGATCAGCGCCAATCTGATGTCCCTGGGCGGTTTGGCGATTTCCATCGGCATGATCATCGATACGACCATCATTCAGGTTGAGAATGTCCAGCGCCATCTGAGCGAAGAAGGCCGCAACCACTCTCCTACGTTTACAGTACTGAAAGCTGTGATGGAAGTCAGAAAGCCCAGTGTGTTCGGTGAGCTGATCATTGCCATTACCTTTATCCCGATCCTGTCCCTGGAAGGGATTGAAGGAAAGATGTTCGGCCCCCTGGCGATTACCGTTGCTATTGCATTGCTTGCCTCACTCTTGCTTTCCATCTTTGTCATCCCGGTTCTCTGTGCCCTCTTCCTGAAGCCTCATCCGGAAAAGGAAAGCGCAATCATGCGAAAGGCAAAGGAGATATACCTGCCTCTCCTGGAATATGCCATAAACAGGAAAAAAGTGATCTTGAGCATTGCCGGGGGATTCCTGATCTTATCCCTGCTTCTGGTGACAAAATTGGGAACCGAATTTATCCCCACCATGGATGAAGGTTCGTTCGACATGGATGTCGCCATGCTGCCCGGCGTTTCGCTGACGAAGGCGATGGAAGTGAACCAGCTGGCGGCGATGAAGTTGAAAAAATTCGATGAACTGGACGTTGTCGTCTCCCGCACGGGTCAGACCGGTGTTGCCCTGGACACACGAGGAACGGATAAAACCGGATATGTGGGGATATTCAAGCCGAAGAATCAATGGAAGAGGGATATTTCAAAAGAAGATCTGATCAATGAGATGCGCAAATCACTGGAATCGGTGGCGGGGATCAGTTTTGGCTTCAGTCAACCGATCCAGTGCCGGATCGATGAACTCGTCGCCGGAACCCGCGCTCAACTGATTGTCAAACTGTTCGGTGAAGATATTGACGTGCTCAGTGAGAAATCGGCAGAAATAGCCAAAGTCCTTTCCACCGTAAGAGGGGGGACAGACCTGAATGCAGAAAAGGTTTCCGGGCAACCTTACCTGACCGTCAACATCGACCGCTCTAAAATTGCCCGCTATGGACTGAACATCAGCGACGTGCAGAAAGTGATCGAAATCGCGGTTGCCGGAAAATCGGCTTCCAAATTTTACGAACAGAACCGGAATTTTGACATCACCGTGCGTCTGCCGGAGGAAAAGCGAAACTCTCTGGAGGCGATCAAAAACCTGCTGATCACCACCAAAACGGGCATCAATGTGCCGCTTGAACAGTTGGCGGAGGTAAAGATGATCGAAGGACCGGTGCAAATCAGCCGTCAGGACGGCATTCGGCGAATTGGGATCGAGGTGAACGTAACCGGCAGGGATATTGGCAGTTTTGTAGCTGAGGCGAAGCAGAAAATCCAGAGTAAGATCAAGCTCCCTCCTGGTTATTACCTGACCTGGGGCGGGCAGTTCGAAAACCAGCAACGGGCGATGAACAAGTTGATGATCATCGGCCCGGTGGCAATCGGTCTGATCCTGCTGCTTCTCTATGCCACCTTCCGCTCGATCCGCCTTGCGCTGTTGGTCATTTCCAATCTACCGTTTGCGCTGATCGGCGGTGTCTTTGCCCTTTTTCTTTCAGGACAATACCTGTCTGTTCCCGCCTCTGTCGGCTTCGTGGTCCTGTTCGGCGTTGCCGTGCTGAATGGGCTGGTGCTGGTGTCGCGTATTTCCCAGCTGCGAGAAGACGGTCTGGCCCTCGATGAAGCCATAAGGAGGGGATGTACCGACCGCCTGCGCCCAGTACTGATGACCGCCTCAATTGCGATCTTCAGCTTGATCCCAATGCTGTTTGCCGGTGGCACAGGCTCGGAAGTTCAGAGACCGCTGGCGACCGTTGTTGTGGGGGGGCTTATTACCTCCACCATGCTCACGCTGTTAATCATTCCTTCAGTCTACAGTTGGCTTGAGAAGAGACGCGAAGAAGCGGAAATGTAAAAAATCACTTTAAGGGAGTATGACATGAAAGAAATCAAAGCCATATTTCGACGGTCCAAGTTACTGGATGTAATCGAGGCACTACAACATATTGATAGTCTACCCGGTGTGACGGTTTCAGAAATCAAGGGATTCGGCAAAGGCAGGGCAAAGAACTCCACAGATAAGATCATTTATGAAATGGTGGAATTTGTTCCGCGCATAAAAATGGAAGTGGTTGTCAATGATGAAATGGTTGAGGAAGTGGTCCATATAATCCAGAAATTTTCCCACACCGGCAATGCTGGAGACGGAAAGATATTCGTTAGTCCTGTTGAAGATGTTGTGAAGATAAGAACAAATGAGAGGGGAAAAATCGCCATCTAGGAGTCTGTCGGACTTAACTATTAATTTTACAGATGGAACAAGGTCATATGAAAAGATTGACAATGAGGATCCTTGTATTTGTTGTGCTGAATATTCTAATTGTCGGATGTGCAAGCAATCGAGAGATAATTGCGGAAATATCATCAAGTTCGCGCCAGAATGTCTTCCAAGAAGTTCCGCTTTCGCAAGCCGAAATCCCAGGCAAGTCGTTGCTTCAGGTCGAATTCCAGGTAAAAAACTTCTCAAGTACCATTTCATCGGCAGTTATGCCAAGCATACCGATCCGCCATACACAACCGTCTTGAATATCGATGGTCAGACAATTGTTATGTCGGATGAACCAGTTCTGGAGGATTTGACAGGTGATGCTAGGAATAATCCTGAAGCAGGGACTGGATGGAAATATAATTTAAAAAAATGATCTTACTTGAACCCGGTAAACATCGAGTGTCGATCGCTGTTCCTGTATCTGATGTTATTCTTGAGAAAGAGATCGTCCTGAAGGAGGGCAAAAATATTCTCAAAATTTTACCGACCTACAAAGCATCCGTCTCGCCCGGCTATCCGAATGGTCCACGATTCTCACGTGGGCTCAAATATATTAATGCTAAACTGAATGATCTTGACATTCGATGGTGAATTCATGAAAGGAGGATGGATGGTGCTTGGCTGGAAAATTGGCTGCTGAGGCGACGCACGTTTCAACCTATACTCAATAACATGCACCAGAGTTCTTTCATACAACTTTGTATTTGAAATCTTGCTCCGCCTCGACAGGGTCAAAATGAACGAGTAGGAGGAAGAAAGAAATTCTCTAAAAGTATGCATTAACCGGATGAACCAAAAAGGAGAAAGAAAAGTGCTCCCTCCTTCTCCTTTAAAAAAGCGTTGCGGGATGCTCTCAGGAATTCTGCACAATCGCGTTAGCGACCTCAGCCGTGACGGATCCCCGCTCTCCGAACTTGACTCCTCTTTTGGCAAAGCGCTCCTTGATTTTTTCCGCCGCCTCTTTGGCATCGATCCCGTAATCCGCCAGTTTCGTTTTCATTCCCAGGGAGCGGAAAAACTCCTCCGTTTTCCTGATCGCCACAACACTGGCCAACTCGTCCTCGATCCCACAGACCCCGAAGACCTCCCGGGCGAGCTTGGCCAGTTTTCCCTCTTTGTTTTCGCGCTGGTTCTCCCAGAGTCGAGGAAGGATAATCGCCAGGCTCTGCCCATGGTCAATCCCGTAGAGCGCCGTCAGCTCATGGCCGATCATGTGGGTCGACCAGTCCTGGATGACGCCCGGAGCCAGCCAGTAATTCAGTCCGCAGGTCGCGCACCAGAAGATATTCGATCTGGCATCATAATCATTTGGATTTTCGATGACTTTCGGCGCTTCCTGCAGCAGGGTTCTGACCAGGCCAAGCGCCCAGCTGTCCTGCAGCGGCGTATTCACGTCGTAGGTCGCATACAGTTCCATCACATGGACAAAGGTGTCGACCACTCCGTTGATCGTCTGCTGCAAGGGGAGGCTGAAGGTCACCTGGGGATCGAGAATCGAAAATTGCGGAAACACTTTTTCAGAGGCAAAGGGCAGTTTCTCATTCGTGGCCAGCCTGGAGATGACGGCGTTGGCATTCATCTCCGAACCCGTTGCCGGCAGCGTCATCACGTCGCCCAAAGGCAGCGCCTCTTTCACGGGCAAGCCCTTGGCAACGATGTCATAGGGTTCTGAACCGTCGTATTTCACTGCGGCGGCGACGAACTTCGATCCGTCCAGAACGGAGCCGCCGCCCACAGCCAGCAGAAAATCCGCCTTTTCCTCCCTGGCCAGCCGGACCGCGCCCATGCACGTTTCATATTTCGGATTCGGCTCAATCCCGCCGAACTCCACGACACGATACCCCTGCAAAGCCGCCAGAACCTGCGCGTAAACTCCGTTGTCCTTTGCCGAACCGCAGCCGGACAGGATGAGGACCTTTTTGTTTTTATCGATTAATTCACTCAGTTTGGCGATGGCGCCTTTTCCAAAAACGATTCTCGTCGGGCAATAGAATTCAAAATTTTTCATCGGACGCTCCTTAGGCTTTCAATAGGATTGTGAGGGTTCTCTCTCACCGGGAAGATATTAGGAGGAGGGATTCTGTCTGTCAAGACGATGGTGGCCACCCGCCGAGACCCCGTCAAATTTTGCCAATGAATATCTCAAATCAGATATTTACAATTAAACGTGACTTTTTCTCATGGATGCAGTGCATTCAACGCGTTACGACTGCGGACGACTCGACCCTCGGCCGCCTGCCCCGGGGAGGCCGGGGGTATAGCGAGTTCCTCCTATCCCGGAGGCGAGAAAGGCGGCGGGCCCAGCTTGAGGATGTGTTGGATGGAGGGGATCATTTCCGATTCCTGGTGGGTGACATAAACCATCGCCGTGGCCCCCTGCCGGCCGATCTCCTCCATCAGGGTCAGAACCCTTGCCCGGTTCACTGCGTCGAGCCCCTGGCAGGGCTCATCGAGAATGAGCAGTTCGGGCGATTTCACCATGGCCCTGGCGATCAGGACCAGCCGCTTTTCCCCGTAGGAGAGCTGGGGAAAGGACCGTTCCTTGCGGTCGTGCAGACCGACGCAGGCCAGCCAGGCGTGGGCGAGGGCCGTCTGTTCCGCACTCGCCCTCTGGTAAAGGCCGATGGAGTCGAAGAATCCCGAGAGCACCACATCCCGCACCGGGATCCGCTTTCGGTACCGCAGCTGGAGTTCGGGGGAAACCAGGCCGATCCGTTTCCGGATATCCCAGATGCTCTGCCCTGCGCCGCGCCTGACGCCGAAGAGGCGGACGTCATTGGCGTAGGCCTGCAGATTGTCCCCGGAAATCAGGGACAGCAGGGTCGTCTTCCCCGACCCGTTGGGTCCGACGACCGCCCATTTCTCGCCGCGCCGGACGCTCCAAGTCAAACGGTCCAGGATCTTCACGCCTCCGAAGGCGACATGGACATTTCTCATCTCTACGAGGAGGTCGGCCCCCGCCCCGGGCTCCCTCCGGGGGGCGGGAATCGGACGGGGAAGGGGCGGCAGGGATAAGGGGCCGGCGGAAAAGGGTTTGATCACGTCCGGGGTCAGAACCTCCGCCCGCCTTCCCGTCCTGAAGACGCGGCCCTCCCGGATCAGCAGGACGTGGGAAATGCCCGCGATGACCTCTTCCAGGCGCTGAGTGATCAGGATGATCTGCGTTCCCTGCGCCATTAGAGCGCTGATCCCTTGGGACAGGGTCTTCCGGCTGGCGGCATCTAGACCCGCAAAGGGCTCGTCCAGTATCAGGAGATTCGGGACGGAACGGAGGGCGCGGGTTATCAGCACCTTCCGGATCTCGCCGTTGGACAGCACGCGAAGGGCCCTTCCCAAAAGGGGCCGGATGTTCAGAAAGTCTTCGAAGCCTAAATCGGCTTCACCGCCTGTCGCGTCGATGCCAAATAATTCGCCCGCGGTGAGTCCCTGCCCCCGGCCGCTAAAGGAGCGGGCGTCATCCAACAGGTCCTCGCGCCGCAGGATCTCCTCCTGCAGTTCGAAAGAGAGGTAGCCGATCCTCTCCCCCGCCGCCTCCGGGAGATGGCGGATCAGCTCGCCGCGGACATGGGGGATGTCCCCCCGGACCGCCCCTGCCAAAACCGACTTGCCGGACCCGTTGCCCCCCAGGATCGCCCAGTTCTGGCCCGTTCGAATCTCCCAGGTCGTGTCGGGCAGAAGGAGAGTGTCCCCCCTGCGCAGGGTGACGCCTCTGAGCGTGATGAACGGCTTTTCGGGCCCACTGAGTTCGGGGGCCAGGGTACGCACACGCACCGGATCCGGCATAGGGAATTCTTCGCAAGTCATGGGCGTTCTCAGCGGGGTGGTTCAGGACTTCAGGCCGTACTTCTTCAGCTTGTAGCGCAGCATCCGCTCACTGAGGCCCAACATTTCGGCGGCCCGGCTCTGATGGTAGCCCGTTTTTTCCATGGCTTCCTGGATCATCTGCTTTTCCAGGGTTTCCATGGCGCTGCGCAGCTTTCCCTCCCCCTCTTCCGGCGCGGCTGCCGGGGCCGCTGCCGCTCGGTCTTCCCGGAAGGGGAGATCTTCCAGGGCAATGACGTCGCTGCGGGCGATGACCACAGCCCGCTCGATGATATTCTCCAGCTCCCGGACATTTCCCGGGTAATCGTACTTCATGAGGAGATCCCGGGCTTCGCTGCTGATCCCGTTGATCAGTTTGGCATTTTCCGCGGCGTAACGCTCCAGGAAATGATCGATCAGGGCGGGGATGTCCTCTCGGCGCTCCCGCAGGGGAGGGATCGACATGACCACCACATTGAGCCGGTAAAAGAGGTCCTCCCGGAATTTTTCCTCCTTGACCATCGCCTCCAGGTCCCGGTTCGTGGCGCTGATGATCCGGACATCGGCGCGGATGTTCTGATTGCCCCCCACCCGCTGGAATTCCCGCTCCTGGAGAAAGCGCAGGAGCTTGACCTGGACGGGCATCGTCAGCTCTCCGATTTCGTCGAGGAAGAGCGTCCCCCCGTCCGCCTCCTCGAACCGTCCGATCCTCCGCGCCGTCGCCCCGGTAAACGAACCCCGTTCATGGCCGAAGAGTTCACTTTCGATGAGGTTCTCCGGAAGGGCGCCGCAATTTACCGTAATGATGGGTTTGGCCG
The DNA here is from genome assembly GCA_964555065.1 of uncultured Syntrophus sp. Taxonomy (GTDB): domain Bacteria; phylum Desulfobacterota; class Syntrophia; order Syntrophales; family Syntrophaceae; genus Syntrophus. Next base: position 46,318 of record CAZKRB010000001.1, on the reverse strand, counting down.
ATCGGGGGCTGAGCTGATGGATCAGCCGGGCTAGGAGTTCCTTCCCTGTGCCGCTCTCTCCTTGCAACAGGACCGTGGCGCGGCTTGTGGCGACCCGGGCGGCCATGCTGGTGAGGGCGGCCATCTTCTGGCTGGCATAGATGATCGCCTCCGTGGTGACTCCCTGATCCTTCAGCTGCCGGCGGAGGATCTGGTTTTCCCGGATCAGGGTCCGCCGCTCCGCGATGCGGTCGATCAGCAGGAGAAGTTCATCAAACTCCAACGGCTTGGTGATGTAATCCACGGCGCCGGCCTTCATCGCGTCCACGGCGGTTTCAATCGTCCCGTAGGCGGTGATGATCACCACATCCGTTTCCGGATTGAGCCGCTTGACTTCCTGGAGGACCTGCATCCCGTCCATCCCCGGCATCTTGTAATCCAGCAGGACCAGGTCGTAGGCCCCGTTTGCAACGGCCTGCACCCCTTCTTCTCCGCTGGCCGCTTCCGCTACGGAGTGCCCTTCCTTAAGCAGAAAATCGCGGAGCATTTCCCGCTGGGACTGGCCGTCTTCCACGACCAGGATATTCAGTGTCTTCATAACCCTTTATTCTCTGTCGCTGAATGGAGGTTACGCCTTGAGCGTTCCCGAATTTTCTTTCTTCCGTTCCGCGGGAAGGATGACCTCAAAGATCGTGCCGACCTTCTCCCGGCTCAAGACCCGGATTTCTCCGCCATGGCCTCGGATGATCTCATGCGCCAGGGAGAGCCCCAGCCCGAGCCCTTTCTGTTTGGTCGTGTATTCCGGGTTGAAAATCTTGTTCAGTTCCTCCTCGGTTATGCCGCAGCCCGTATCCTCGATGCGGATAACGCGGCGGTCGCGGCCGAGGGATTCCAGGGAGATGGTGATGGAGCCCTCGCCGGAAATGGACTCCATGGCATTTTTCACCAGGTTGAACAGCGCCTGCTGAAGTTTATCCACATCCATGGGAATGATTGCAGGATCGTCGCTCCACTTCGTGTTCAGCGAAATCCCGCGAGAGACAGCCTCTTCCCGGACCAGGTCCGTCATCTTCCGCAGGACTTCGGTGATGGAATAATCCCGCATCTCGAGACGCCGACTCTTGGAAAAAGTGAGGAATTCCTCGATGATGTTGTTCAGCCGCCTGATTTCATCCCGGATGACCCCGGCCATGTTGGAGAATTCCGCCGCCTTTTGGGGATCCTCGGGCATGAACTCCCGCTTGAGCCGCTGGCTGGCCATGCTGATGGCGTTGAGGGGATTGCGGATCTCATGGGCCACCCCCGCGGCGAGCTGCCCCAGGGAGGACAGCCGCTCCGCCTTTTCCAGGCGCCGCTCGATTGCGATGATCCCCGCCAGGTGCCGATTCTGATTGTGATAGAGGAGCCACATGGCGAGCAGGGCAACCACGACGGTAAAGAGCAGGGAGACAAACAGGTTCCGGCGGTTTTCCGTAAGGATCTTTTCCGCGCTGTCCCGCTTCAACCCGATCCGGGCAACGCCGCCCGCCCGGTCGCTGAGCTGGAAGGGGGCGGTGACATCCAGGATCTTCCGATCTTCATAGAACGTCTTCCGCGTTTCCACCTTCTTTCGGCCGGAAAGAACAGAGTAGAAGGCCTCATCGAGCTTTTTCCAGGAGCGGGGAACGTCTCCCGCCTGCCCCAGGATTCTGCCTTCGCGGTCCATAATGACCAGATAGACCAGTTCCCGCCCCTCTCCCAGCTTTTCCAGTGCCTTCTCCACGGAGACCCGCATCGCCCAGTAGCGCAGGGCATCCTTTGCCAGGGCGATCACGACTGTCCCCTTCCCGTCGTTCCGGCGCAGGGCTACAAAATTGATGTTCTGTTCCTTGAGCGAGGTAATCAGATCGGTTCCGCTTGACAAGGCGGAGGCTGTCGGCGCCGGATCGTCCCCTCCCGGTGAAGGGCGCGCGGGATGGCTCTGAAAGACGATCTTCCCGCCCTCATCGAGAACGGCAATGAGCCAGAGGTTCTCCCGGCTGGCGATTTCATTTAGGTACGGATCGCTTACCTGTTTCGCCTGCCATTTCTCGTCCACATCGCGCCCGATGACGGCCAGGGCGGAGGTCAGCCAATTCTGGGGAGAGAGGGATTCCTCCTCCAGCGGGGTGAAAGTGGGCGCATTTTCGCGCTGGCTGGCCTTGATCAGATTTTTCAGGTTTTCCTCCGCCAGTTTCCGCATGACGCCGATCGTCGTCAGTCCCTGGTTCTGCATGAATCCGGTGAGCGTCCGATCGCTCCGGCGGATATCCATGATCCCCATCAGGAGAATCAGGCCGACAAAAACGGCACAGACAATCGCCACGGAGAGCGGCTGCAGCAAAGAGCGCTCATGGCCGGGCAGGGAATCCTGCCAGATGATTTTTCCTTCACGTTTCATCTTGTTTTCCCGAATTGCCGGATAAAGACCTATCCTTTCGATTTTTCAAGTCTGTTGCGACGGACATCTTAGGTCGATCCCTGAAAAAGTCAACCTTTTTAAAATTTCTTCCCGGTGGCTTTGGGAGTTCGTCCCCATCTTCGACAATAATGTCGAAAGGGCGACAACCGAGAGGATATTTCATAATATCCCGTTTACAGTCATGATTTTAAAATCTGCTTTTTCCCCGTGATCGACATTTTTTGCCTCCGCCGGAAGGGATTTTTATGTTTCCCTGAACTTCGCTTATTTATTCCTTTATGATTTCGATTACTTGTAATTCACTTAAGCAAGTGGCACATTCAATGCTTAGTAGTAAGACAAAAGACGAAAATCCGGCAACTTCAAACGGGCAGAAGAAACCGGGTTACATATGGGAAACAGATCCAGAATCGTCTTATCCTCCTGAATTGAAGGGGAGTCTTTCCGGCTCCCCTTCAGTCGTTTTCATCCCCCTCCCCTTGCTCCCCTCTTTTCCCTATCGAGCCGCCTGTTCCGTATACCGTGAGGTCAAATCATTAACAATCGGAAGCCCCTGAATGAACGGCATCAAAACGTCCCTTTTACGTTATGGGCAAGCAATGGATCTTTAGGACGGCGTCACTTACGTTGATGGATCCTGTTGCGCAATGGAAGACGGTTGAAGGAAGATGGACCCTGTGCTATACCCTACCGTGTTGTTTCCAGTCGCTTTGATTCGGCGGTAGCCTGATTTCCGCGAGGTCCTTTTTCCATGGAAAAAATTGAGTTGGATCTGCTTGTCCGCGGAAGCTTCCTGTTGACGATGTCCGACGGGCAGGCCCCCATTGAAAATCCCGTGATCGGCATCCGCGACGGCGCCATCGCCCTGATCATGCGGCGCGATGATTTCCCTGAAGACGCCTACCGCACAAAAAAAATCCTCGATACACCCGATACCCTTATCCTTCCGGGGCTGGTGAACACCCACACTCACCTGGCCATGACCTGCTTCCGGGGCCTGGCGGACGATCTTCCCCTGATGACCTGGCTCCAGCAGCACATCTTCCCCGCGGAAGCGCGGCATGTCAGCCCGGAAATGGTTTATGCCGGCTCGCTTTTGGCCATGGCGGAAATGATTCTGTCCGGGACGACCACTTTCTGCGACGGCTATTTCTTTGTCGACTCCGTCGCCCGGGCGGCCCGGGACGCCGGCATGCGCGCCGTGGTTTCCCAGGGGTTCATTGATTTTCCCACGCCGGACACGCCCGATCCGTCCCGCCGGTTGGACAAGGTGGAGCGGCTCCTTGACTCCTGGGGAAGCGCCTCCCCGCTGATCCGGCCCGCGCTGTTCTGCCATTCCCCCTATACCTGTTCCCCGGAAACCCTGGCCCGGATCAAGGAGGCGGCCCGAAAGGCGGGCGTCCTCTATCTCGTCCATCTTTCGGAAACCCGGGAGGAGGTGGCGCTGATTCAGGAGCGGTACGGGAAACGCCCGGCGCTGCACCTCAACGAACTCGGCGTCCTGGATGAGGACACCCTCGCCGTTCACTGCGTCTGGCTGGACGAAGAGGAACAGGAAGTCCTCGCCGACCGCGGCGTCCGGGTTTCCCACGCCCCCCAGAGCAACATGAAGCTGGCCGCCGGCATCGCCCCCGTCCCGGCCATGCAGGTCCGTGGAATTCCCGTTGCCCTGGGCACGGACGGATCGGCCAGCAACAACGACCTGGACCTTTTCCGGGAAATGGATACGGCCGCCAAGATCCACAAGGTCGCTACGGGGAATCCGACGGTCATGGACGCCCGGCAGGTCGTCCGGATGGCCACCGCCGAAGGGGCAAGAGCCCTGGGACTGGCCGACCGGATCGGCGCCCTCGAAGTCGGCAAGGCTGCGGACCTGATCATTCTTGACCTGAATCAGCCCCACCTCACGCCCATGTACAGCCCCTATTCCCATCTCGTCTACGCCGCTTCCGGCGCCGATGTGCTCACAACCATCATCAACGGCCGGATTGTCATGGAAAACCGGAAACTCTGCACCCTGGATCCGGAGGCGGTCATGGAGGAGGTGGAGGGAATCGCGAAGCACATCCGGAAGAGCCGCGGAGGATGAGAAGCGCCCCTTCAGCCGGCTCGCGGCCTGGGCCGGCGGGAAAGGGAATCTGCCGGTTTTGAAACCGGCTTTTGTTCTATCAGGTCGCCAAGACGATGAAGCAATGTCGCCGGCATGGCGGGGCAATATGGGCGGAGAGAGGATCCGTGCGGCAGCCGGCGTCCGTGAGTCTGGTTGCAGAATAGACCCTGTCCGACCTTCCGCCTTTGATCTGAAATCGGGATCTGCGGTTCAGGGTTTATAGGAAAATAAATCCAGCTGACTGATGATTTCCATCCTTCGTTGCGTCCTTGCCGGGCGTGAGGGTTAGAGGAAAAGGATAACCCTCGATACCCCATCGGGTTCAGGCTTCACTTGGAATCCCAGCTTTCGGCATAGAGCGAGCATCTTCACGTTCTCGCTCAACACCAGTCCGTGAATCTCCTCAATCTGCTTCTCCCGGGCAATGCCGATCAGGACATCAATCAGTTTCGCCCCCAGCCCCATGCCCTGGTACCCATCGTCAACAAGAATGGCAAACTCGCCTTCCCTGGTGTCCGGTTCATGAATGAGGCGGCTTCCTCCGATCATCCTCTTCTTTTCGTGATCCCTGATCTCGGCCAGAATCGCGATTTCCCTGCCATAGTCCATATTGCAGGACCTTACGACGAGGTCGTCGGATATATCCCGAACCCCGAAGTATCGGCTCCGCAGCGTTTCCTCCGATAGAGCGGCGAGCATCTCCTCAGACATGCGCTTGTCTTCCGGACGGACAGGCCTCAGCAAGACCTCCGTTCCATCCGGAAGGGTCCATGTCGTAATGTAGTGCGAGGGATAAGGGGTGATCACGAGATGAGGATAGGACGAAGAGTCAACGGGGTTGGGGGCAAGAATCATTTTCACCTCTCCTGCAAGGAGCTTTGATTCCCCAACCGACAGGACAAGTTCTATGCTCTCGATTTCCGCAAAATCGGTGACCAGGTTCGAAAAGCTCAGGAGGGCATACTCAAGCATCGAAAGGGTTTGCTTTCCCGCATCGCTCTTTTTCAGAGCGGGATAGATGGCCACTCCTTCGAGCAGACGCCTGGCGAGGGTCTGGTTAAGGGGGGGCAGGCCGATGCTGAGATCCTTCGGGTCTTCGACATCGGAACTGAGAAACAAGACCGTGCGAAACTCCGGGTCTCTTCTTGACTCGAGTTTCAGCCTGTAAAAATTCTGCACCGGCTGTTTCTGGAGGATGATTTCCACATCCTGCGCAGCAAGTCTCTGTCTGGCCTCCCGGCAAGCCTCGTCGACATCCTCCTCGGCAGTCAGGGAAATCACCCGCTCCTCGCTGTCCTCATGAAGAGGGCGAATCGTAAGGGACAAGGGAAGGCCCACATTCCGGATGTCACTGCGAACCTGTTCCGCATTCGTCACCACGACGGTACTGACCGTGTCGATTCGATAGTTTCTGAGGAGGTCGAGAGCGTACTGGCCGGGCAGGGTATTCTTTCCCTCTTTTAAAGCCTTCTTGACGACCGTCTTGAGATAGTTCATGAGAGGGATGCCGGACGCTGTCACCTCTGCCGGCGTTTCATAGATCAGTCCGTGGTTTCGATGATATAGATACATGTAATAATAGGTTTTGACTGCTTCCTCCGGAGTCGCATAAGCGGGGACATTGTTCCGCAGAAGGATAAGGCGCCCCTCGGCGGCATGCGCCCCTCCAATCCAGGTGACGATGACCGGCTTTGCCGACTTTCGAGACACTTCGATCATGGCCTGGGCCAGGTCCATGGTCCCGGCAAAAACCCGCGGCGTATAGATCACCAGGATGCCGTCCACTCCGTCATCGCCGAGACAGACCTCAACGGTATTCACATACCGCCGAATATCCTCATCCCCCTCCATATCAACCTGAAAGTACTCGTGCCACTGCTCCGGCAGGAAAACATCCCCCCTGTCGATGTTGCCGGAGGAAATTTTCGCCAGTTTGCCTCCCAGCTTAGCCAGTGCTTCAGCGGCCATGATCCCCACATCTCCGGCATTCGTGACGACCGCGATTCTCGGGCCTCGGGGAAGGTTTTGCGAATCGAGGACCTTCGCCATATTGAAGAGATCCATCACCTGGGCCACTCTCACGATGCCGACTCTCCGGAAAACGGCGTCATAAACCCGGTCGTCTCCTGTCCTTCTGCCCCGCCTTTCCAGGAGTGGAACTACGGCTTGCGACCAGCCGGGCTTAAGCACGACGATGGGCTTGCTGAAAGCAAAGCCACGGGAAGCGCTGATGAATCGTTTGGCGTTTCCCACCGCTTCCATGTAAATCATGAGGCTCCGGGTATGGTAGTCATAAGTCAGCAAATCGATGAGGTCTCCGTAACCGACATCGATCATGGAACCCAGGGAGGCGAACATGCTGATTCCGATCCCGACCGTGTCACCCCAGTCAAGGATGGCATCGCCGAGGAGCGGCGCGATCAGGGCGATATTGCCGGGTTTGGGGTTTTTCTTAAGAAAGGTGGCATTCAGACCAATGTGGGGGAGGATCACACCCAGGGAGTTGGGACCGATCACTCTCAGGCCGTATTTCTTCCGCACCTCAAGAATTTTCTGCTCGCATTCATCCATCTGGGCCTCGGTGAACTTCGAGGACAGGATGACGGCGACGGACACGCCGGCTTTTCCGCATGCCTCGACGATTCCGGGCACCGTGGATGCAGGGGTGACGATGACAGCCAGGCTGACGTGGGAAGGAACCTCCCCGATGGACCGGAAGCACCGGACGCCGAGGACGGTCTGTCGGTTGGGATTCACAGGATAGAGAGGACGATCCGCCATTCCGAGGAGATTGGACAGGACGCTTCCGCCGACCGAGTTCTCTCTATCGGTTGCCCCGATGAGGGCGACCGATTCAGGATGCAGTATCTCTCTCAGACTGGCCATAAGCATCATCCCCTTGGTTGAAAACAAATCGTTACAGAGTTGAGGAATGTGTGTTCCACATTTTGTTTCAGGTTTCAACCGCAAATCGCGCGGCTGCTCACATCAAAACTTGCCCTTTAAGAATCAAATCGAGGGCAATCGCGGCGGGAAAGGCTTCTTTCTTATCAGCGGCCCGCGCCACCTGGGCGGCGCTTTGAAGTAGAGTATATCTGAACACTTACTCACGAGTCCATTTAAAGTCGGCGCGGCGAGTTTCGGTTTCAGACCTTTGCGGCCTATCGCGGTCAGCAGCTACCAGGGTGTCATGACCGTTGTGGATCGGCAGTCGGTTTTGCGGAATGGCCGGGAAAATTGAAATCGGATAAAAGCAGCCTTCATTTCGATGAACCGCTTTTATTTTGCGGGGTCCTTCTCTTTCCGCCCCATTTTCTCCAGGCGTTTCCGCCATTTCTCCAGGCGTTCCCGAATGGTCCGCTCGTAGCCGCGGTCCGTGGGGCGGTAAAAGGGCGGGGCTTTCCCGGCCAGGGCTTCGGGAAGATTCGCCTGGGGAACGAGGGCGTCTTCATAGTCATGGGCATAGCGGTAATCCCGGCCGTAGCCCAGGCCCTTCATGAGGCGTGTCGGAGCATTGCGGATATGGAGGGGAACGGGAAGCGTTCCGGTGGCGGCGATCGTCTGCCTGACCCGGCCGTAGGCGGCATAGAGCGCGTTGCTCTTCGGGGCCGTGGCCAGGTAAACGGCGGCCTGCGCCAGGGCCAGCTCTCCCTCGGGAAGGCCGATGAAGTGAAAGGCCTGCATGGCGGTCACGGCGATGTTCAGGGCCATGGGATCGGCGTTGCCCACGTCCTCCGAGGCGAACCGGACCATCCGGCGGGCGATGAAGAGGGGAGCCTCCCCCGCGGCGAGCATCCGCCCCAGCCAGTAGAGAGCGGCATCGGGATCACTTCCCCGGAGGCTTTTATGGAAGGCGGAGATGAGGTTGTAATGCTCCTCCCCCGCCTTGTCATACTGCAGAGCCTTGCGCTGCAGGGCTTCCTCCACCTGCTCGCGGGAGATCCGCTTCCCCTCCTCGCCTTCTCCGCCGGCCAGCAGGGACGCAACGGCTTCCAGGCTGTTCAAGGCCGTCCGGGCGTCCCCGTCGGCAGTGCGGACGAGGTGCTCCAGGGCTTCCGGTTCAAAGGTCATTCCGAGGACGCCCAGCCCCCGCTCGGAGTCGGTCAAGGCCCGGTCGAGAATGCGGGCCAGTTCCTCCTCGGAGAAAGGCTGAAGGACCAGGACCCGACACCGCGAAAGGAGCGGAGCAATCACTTCGAACGAAGGGTTTTCCGTCGTCGCGCCGATGAGGGTGATCAGGCCGCTCTCTACATGGGGGAGAAAGGCGTCCTGCTGGGCCTTGTTGAAGCGGTGAATCTCATCGACGAAGAGAACCGTCTTCCGCCGCGAATCCTGCCACCGGCTCTCCGCCTCCTCCACCACCTTCCGCAGCTCCTTGACGCCGGAGAGGACGGCGGAGAAGGAGGCAAAAAAGGCCTGGGTCTCTTTGGCCACGATCCGGGCCAGGGTCGTCTTTCCGGAGCCCGGCGGCCCCCAGAGAATGACGGAGAAAAGGCGGTCTTCCTCAATCGCCCGCCGCAGCAGGCTTCCCTGCTTCAGGAGATGAATCTGCCCGAAAAATTCCTCCAGGGTCTCCGGCCGCATCCGGTCCGCCAGGGGGCGGCGGCTCGATTCCGTGGGCCGACCATTCCTCTCAAAGGGGTCCATCGCCCCTCCTTTCCTCTTTCTGCCTGATGCTGTCGACGGGCATTTTCTCTTGAAGGATCCAGGCCATCAGTCGGGCGTTTTTCCCCTTTTTTTGGCCGCTTCGATCAGTTCAATCAGGGATGAGACCTTGTCCTTGGGTTCCTGCCGGCAGAACCGCTCCCACGCCTCGGACGTCATCTTTTCCTGCAGGAAAGCTTCCGCGGGGATGTGGGACTCCCAGCAGCGGATAAAACGCGCACAGGGCAGATCTCCGGCTTCCCGGAGGCAGTAGGCAAGGCGGACCTCATGCCCCAGCCGGGGACAGCGGATTTCCAGTTCAACGAAGGATTCCATAAGTTAGGGATTTTTCCGGTACGTTGTCCGCTTGAAAAGGCGGGGATGGGGGAGAAAAAGTTGCTCCCCCATCCCCGCCCCATCAGCGGCCGTTGATTCTTCAGGGTTTGGGCATATTCTCCGCCGCTTTCAGGACGCGCTGGATTTCCTCCTCGGGCAGCTCATAGGGAACGAGATTGCCGGACAGGTAGGCATCGTAGGCGGTCAGATCGATCAATCCATGGCCGCTCCAGTTGAAGAGGATCACTTTTTCCTTGCCTTCCTCCTTTGCCCGCCGGGCCTCGTCGACTACGGCGGCAATGGCATGGCAGGTTTCCGGCGCGGGGACAAACCCTTCCGAACGCGCCCACTTGACGCCGGCATCGAAGGTGTCCAACTGGTGGAAAGAGCGGGCTCCGATCAGCCCCAGTTGGAGCAGGTGGCTGATGATGGGCGCCATGCCATGGTAGCGCAGGCCCCCGGCATGAATCGGCGCCGGAACATAATCGTGCCCCAGGGTATGCATCGCCAGCAGCGGCGTCATCTTCGCCAGGTCTCCGAAATCGTAGGCGAAGGGCCCCCGCGTCAGCGTCGGGCAGGAGGAGGGCTCCGCCCCGACAATCTCCACCTGCTTCCCTTCGATTTTGTCCTTCACGAAGGGCAGAGCGATCCCGGCGAAATTGCTGCCGCCGCCGCAGCACCCCAGGACCACATCGGGGTAGAGCCCGATTTTATCCATCTGCTTCTTGGCCTCCAGGCCGATGATGGTCTGATAGAGAAGGACGTGGTTCAGCACGCTTCCCAGGGAGTAACGGGTGTTGTCCGAGGTCACGGCGTCTTCGATGGCCTCGCTGATGGCAATCCCCAGGCTGCCCGGCGTATCGGGGTGTTCGGTTAGGACCTGCCGGCCGATCCGGGTCATCTCGCTGGGGCTGGCAAGGCACTCGGCCCCCCAGGTATTCATGAGCATCCGCCGGTAGGGTTTCTGATCGTAACTGACCCGCACCATGTATACCCGGCATTCGAGCCCGAACATCTGGCAGGCCATGCTCAAGGCGCTTCCCCATTGCCCTCCCCCCGTCTCCGTCGTCAGCCTTTTTATGCCGAAGGCCTTGTTGTAATAGGCCATGGGAACGGCGGCATTGGGCTTGTGGGAACCGGCGGGGCTGACGCCTTCATGCTTGTAGTAGATTTTCACCGGGGCATCGAGCAGCTTCTCGAAATTCCGGGCCCGATAGAGAGGGGAGGGCCGCCAGATCAGATACTTCTCCAGGACCTCTTCCGGAATGTCGATCCAGCGCTGTGTGCTGACCTCCTGTTCGATGATGTTCATGGGGAAAATCGGGGCCAGGTCCTGGGGACCGACAGGCTGGTGCGTATCCGGGTGAAGGGGGGGACTGAGCGGTTTGGGCAGGTCCGCCAGAATATTGTACCATTGCCGGGGGATTTCCTGGTCTTCCAGTGTAACCTTACGTAACTCCATAACGTTCTCCTTTTCCTTGATGATCGTATTGCTGAGGCCCCTGTTGCCAAGGTTGAAATCATTAAAAAAAGCCATGGGGTTTCCCATGGCTTCCTGGTTTAGGTTCAAGACATGGGGGGGTTCCTTTCACCCACATCTCTCCGAAATATACATTGGACTATGGTGGGCAGAGGATATGAAACCGCCACCAGCCCACGCGTTGATAAGCAAGATCTGTCGTCATTACGATAACCTGAATGCTGCTGAATTTGCTGTTTCCGCTACCATAAGCTGCCGGAGAAATCAAGCTCTTATTTGAGCGGGAGGGTTTTCGCTGCGCAACGATCCTACCCGTCCAGGTTGGCCAGAAGCCCTTTTTCCCGGCGGTACCAGAGATTGGGCATGATCCGATAGAGGAATCGGGACATGGGACCGATATATTCCTTTACCCTCCGGTCAAGCTGGCAGGACTGGATCAGCACTTCCTTCATCTCCGCCCTCGTCACGCCTTCGTTGAATATCTGATAGGCGCAGTTGAACAGCGGGCTGTACATATTCTTCTTTTCCAGGTAGCGGTGAACGTTTTTAATGGTGTTGGGACCTTCCGGCGTCCCGTCAATCCTGGCCAGAACGTTCAGGTTGGTTTCAATGGTGTTGCCGTTGTACAGTTCGAAAAAATATTTCCCGTAACGATAGTTCTTGCTGGCGTCCGAGGACAGGGTCACATACATGTCTCCCACGCCGGCCTGACTGTAGAAGGCTTGAAAGCTTCCCCCCAGGAGCTTCGAAAGGGAGCGGATCTCCACACCGGAGCGGGCGAAGATGGTCCCGGGGAAGGAGTCCCCCAGATCCAGGGAATCCGCCACCCCCTTGATGTTCGCTACGAGGTTTTTCAGGGATCCGCAGGCTTCGACGCCCACGATGTCGAAATTGTAATAGGAGTTCAGTTCACGGCGGTTGAACTTGAACAGTTCCTCCCGGATAAACCGACAGATGCGGCTTTGTCCGGCGATGGTCACGCAGACCGGATTTCCAAGGGCGATATCCACATCGAAGAAGGGGCCGCCGATGCAGACCACTTGATACTTCTGTTTCAAGCGATGCAGATGGTTGTGGATCAACTGTGAGGGCGTAATCAGCTCCTTGGTCAGCTCGTCGGAGGTGAGCCCTTTCATGGGGGAAATGATGCAGGTATCTCCGGCTTTTTTTTCGATCAGGGGCTCCAGGTAGCTCAGCAGTTCGGGAAGGCGATTCATCGTTACGGACAGCAGGATAAAATCATGATCCTCCACCACCCGCTCCAGATCGTTGGTCGCCGTCACGTTGGCGGGCAGCCTGGGAGCCTGGTCCATTCCTCCCCGCCGCCGGGCAAGGTCCTCCGTCAGGTGCTTGGGATTGAGGTGTTCCCGGTTGATGGCCCGGCAGACGTCCGCATCATGGTAGTAAAGAGCCACCTTGATGTTGTCCCGACCGAACTTGTAAGCGAAGGAGGTTCCCAGCCGTCCGGGGCCGATGATGGCAATCCTGCCTGTATCCAGGTTAATGTTCCGCATGACCGTTGTCCATGAAATGACGCCCGTTCCAGCTCGAAGAGGATCGCGGAACGGCCGGGCGGAGATAACGTCGAGGAGCCGTTACGGTCGCCGCCAGGCGCGCTTCGCGGTGGAAGGGGAGCAGCCTCCCTTGCCGTCCGGTCCGGCGCAGCGTCCGGCGGTTTCCCGGGAAGGAAGAGAGACTCCACTTTTCTGGGGGATTCCTATACGTAATCTTATCTCTTAATGCAACCGATTACATGCCGCGGTTGAAAAAACCGGCCTTTCCTGTTAAAGGTCACTTCATTTTCAGGATCGAGACAAAAAAAGGGGAAAAGCCATGAGCCCTCCGACCATCCAATCCCTGGGAATTCCCCTTGACGGATCTTCCTCCAGCCAACGGGCCGCTGCCTACGGGATCTATATCGCCAAAAGAATCAAGGTCCCCCTGGCTGGTCTGTATGCCGGAAAATCGCAGGGAAATCCCCCCGCGGAAGAGCCCTTCATCGAAGCCTTCCGGAAAGACTGCCGGGACGCCGGCCTGGCGCCGGAGCTCCGGGAGCTGAAGGATCTGTCCCTGGAAACGATCCGCAACGCAACGGCGGACGCCGAAGACAGGCTTCTCCTCCTCCCCCGGCGGGAATGGGAAGACGCTCCCGGCGGGGGGTACTGCCCGGAAAAGTCAGCCCTTTCCCGGATCGCCGATTCCCTGATGATCGTCCCCCCGAAGTTCCGGGAAATCGAAAGCATGGGACTGATCTATGACGGAAGCCCGGCCGCGGACCGGGCCCTGGAACTGACGGTTCCCCTTTCCCGGGAGGCCGTCTGGCCGCTGACGATCCTGATTTTCTCCGCGGATCAGGAGCGGATCGCCGACCTTATCCGGCAGTTGGAAACGTTTTTCGAGGGGCCGGCGGGGGACCCGCCTATTGACTGGGACACAGTCGCCCTCGCCGGGCCGGAGGAAGACACGGCCCTGCGCTTTATCCGGGACGGCTCCATCGAACTGCTCGTCCTGGCCGTGCCCGATTCGGGCCGGCCACCCCTCCGGATTCTCCGGGAAAGCCCCATCGCCCTGATCGTCACCCGCTGATCGGTTCCTCCTCGATCGGCTCGCATTTCACCACCGGAATCAGGTTACGCTCCCGGGTAAGCAGCGACCTCAAACCGTCCAAGGCATCGTAGCGGGTCATGTCGTGGTAAATCGGGGTGATGGAAATCATACCCCGACTCAAGGCGCTGCCGTCGGAATCGGGATCCTCCTGCTCTGAAAGCTGCGTTTCCCCGGCCAGCCAGTAATAAAGCCTCTCCCGGGGATCAACCCTCCGGTCGAAGCTCTCGATCAGCCTCGCCTTCCCCTGACGGGTTACGGCAATCCCCTTGATCTCCTGCACGGGAAGAGGCGGGACGTTGATATTCAGGGCAACGCTCTGGCCGGCAAAATGCTTCAGCATGAAGCGGGCCATGGTCCGGGCGAAAGAAGCGGCAAAGGTGTAATCGGCATTGTGGAAGGTTCCCAGGGAAACCGCCATGGAGGGGATCCCCAGGATCGCCCCTTCCGTCGCCGCGGAGACCGTCCCGGAATAAATGACATTGATGCCCACGTTGGCCCCGATATTAATCCCTGACACCACCAGGTCCACGGGCTTTTCCGAAAGTTCCCTGATCCCGATCTTCACGCAGTCCGCCGGAGTGCCGGAAACGGCATAGCCCAGGAATTGCCCGTCCTTTCTGGTGCGCCGGACCATGAGGGGCCGGTTGAGCGTGATGGCATGGCCGACGGCGCTCCGCTCCACTTCGGGAGCGACGATCAGGCAATCGGCGTCCCGGGAGAGTTCCCCATAAAGGGCGCTGAGCCCCCGGGCATAGATTCCGTCGTCATTGGTTAAGAGGTACCGCATGGTGAGACGTTTTCCTTTCCTCCATTACAAATGAAGATGCCCGGACCTTCAATCTCTTGAAATCCGGGCATCCATGAAGTCACGGTAAAGGGGCGCCTATTTCACTTCTTCGAAATCGGCATCGACGACATCCTCGTCCTTTCTCCCCGGCTCCTGCGCTCCGGGGCCTGCACCGGGCTGAGCACCCGCTCCGGACTGCTGGGAGGTTTTGGCGTACATCGCCTCGGCCAGTTTATGGGAAGCGGTCGTCAACTCTTCCTGAGCGGATTTGATGGCCTCAAGGTCATCTCCTTCCACGGTTTTCCGGACCCTGGCTATGGCCTCCTCGATCCGAGACTTTTCCGCGGAGTCGATCTTGTCGCCGAACTCCTTGACATTCTTCTCGACGCTGTAGGCCATGGCATCCGCCGAATTCCTGGCCTCCACGAGTTCCTTCTTCCTGCGGTCCTCTTCTCCGTGAGACTCGGCTTCCCGGACCAGCTTTTCGATTTCCGACTCGGAAAGGCCGCTCGAAGCGGTAATCTTGATGCTCTGCTCCTTACCGGTTCCCAGATCCTTGGCGGAGACGTGGACAATGCCGTTGGCGTCGATGTCGAAGGTCACTTCGATCTGCGGAATGCCGCGGGGCGCCGGGGGAATCCCCACCAGATCAAACCGCCCCAGGGTCCGGTTGTCGCCCGCCATGGAGCGCTCGCCCTGAAGGACATGAATGCTCACCGCCGGCTGGTTGTCCGCCGCGGTGGAAAAAACCTGGCTTTTCCGGGTCGGGATGGTCGTGTTCTTCTCGATGAGTTTGGTCATGACGCCACCGAGGGTTTCGATCCCCAGAGACAGGGGCGTCACGTCGAGCAGCAGAACATCCTTGACCTCTCCGGCCAGGACGCCGCCCTGAATGGCCGCGCCGACCGCGACGACTTCGTCGGGATTGACGCCTTTGTGCGGCTCCCTGCCGAAGATTTCCTTGACCTTCTGCTGAACTTTCGGCACCCGGGTCATGCCGCCGACAAGGATCACTTCGTCAATATCCTTCGCCGACAGCCCGGCGTCCTTGAGGGCCGTCCGGCAGGGCCCCTCGACCCGGTCGATCAGGTCTTCGACGAGGGCTTCCAGCCTGGCCCGGGTCAGCTTGATGTTCATATGCTTGGGGCCCGAGGCGTCCGCCGTGATGAAGGGCAGGTTGATGTCCGTTTCCATCGAAGAGGACAGTTCCATCTTCGCCTTTTCCGCCGCTTCCTTGAGGCGTTGCAGGGCCATCTTGTCGCTGCGGATGTCGATCCCCTGGTCCTTCTTGAATTCGTCCACCAGATAATCGATGATCCGCTGGTCGAAGTCTTCGCCGCCCAGATGGGTATCCCCATTGGTGGATTTGACTTCGAAGACGCCTTCGCCCAGTTCCAGGATGGAGATATCGAATGTCCCGCCTCCCAGGTCGAAGACCGCGATCTTTTCGTCCTTCTTCTTGTCCAGCCCGTAGGCCAGGGCGGCCGCCGTGGGCTCGTTGATGATCCGCAGGACGTTCAAGCCGGAGATTTTCCCTGCATCCTTCGTGGCCTGGCGCTGGGAATCGTTGAAATACGCCGGCACGGTGATGACGGCATCGGTAATCTTCTCGCCCAGATAATCCTCGGCGGTCTGCTTCATCTTCACCAGGATCATCGAGGAGATTTCCGCCGGGCTGTACGCCCTGCCCCGCACCTCGATCTGGGCGTCTCCATTGGACGCTTCAGTAATCTTGAAGGGGCTGATGCTCTTGTCGTACTGAACTTCCTTGGAGCTGTATTTCCGGCCGATCAGCCTCTTGAGGGCGTAAACCGTGTTTTCCGAGTTGGTGACAGCCTGCCTCTTGGCAACCTGCCCCACCAGCCTTTCGCCGCTTTCCGTAAAGGCGACAATGGAAGGCGTTGTTCGATTGCCCTCCTGATTGGCGATTACAACGGGGTCTCCCCCTTCCATGACGGCAACGCATGAATTGGTCGTTCCCAAATCAATCCCGATTATTCTTCCCATTGAAATCCATCCTCCTTAGTCTCTGATGTCCGTTCTGAAGACAATTTCCATAAGTCCTTATGTATTTATTATTTATCTCTCCGTCGGCAAACCGACACCTTCGAGGGCCTCAGCAGCCGGCCCTGCAGCAGGTATCCCTTCTCGTATTCGTCGACAACCTTGCTGTCCTCGTGCTGATCACTGGCGACCTCAAGCATCGCCTCATGGACGTTGGGGTCGAAATCCTCGCCGCAGGCAGAAATCGGCTCCACCCCGTACTTTTCCAGGCAGCAGAGGAACTGATCCCGCACCAGCTTCATCCCTTCCCGGAAGGAATTTACATGGTCGGAATTGGAGGCTGCATCGAGGGCCCGGTCCAGGCTGTCCAAAATCGGGAGAAAATCGCGAAGGAGGCTTTCATGGCCATACTGGATAAGGTCCGCCTTTTCTTTGGCTGCCCGTTTTTTATAATTTTCCAGGTCGGCCAGGGCCCGCAGATAATTGTTATATGTTTCAGCCACCTCTTTTTCCTTTTTCTCGAGCTCGGCTTTGAGCGATGCGGTTTCCTCGGGGGAACCGGCTTCCTCCGGCAAAGACTCCTGAGGGAGCTTTTCCGCGGATGCCGAAGCAGGAGTTTCCTGATGTTTCTTTCCCGTCTGTTTCATGCCGCAATGTTTATCCTTTCCTGTTTTCAGAAGACTTCAAACGGCCCCCTTGCCGTTCAAAAAAAGGATTTCCCGGACTCCGCCGGAACCCCTGCAACTTCACGCTCTCAAAGGGTGCGCCCTGTCAGAGGGAGGATCGGTTTCTCAACGGCTGCCGGCGTCCCTTACACCTCGCCGCCCGGAGTTGATCCTTGATCCGGAACGGGCATTACTTGTGCTCCGGCCTCTGAAAGAGTTTGAAATCGATCATCTCGCAGATGACGTGGCCGACTGCGATATGCACTTCCTGAACGCGGGGCGTACTGTTGGAGGGAACATTCAGGGAATAATCGACCATCCGGGCGATATCCCCGCCATCCCGGCCGGTCAGCCCGACGGTAATCAGGCCCATTTTTCCGGCAACTTCCAGCCCTTTTAAAACATTCGGAGATTTTCCACTGGTGCTGATTCCCCAGGCCACATCCCCCATCTGGCCGATCGCCCGGATCTGCTTGCTGAAAATCTCGGAGAAATCGTAATCATTGCCGATGCTGGTAATCACCGAGGTATCGGTGCTCAGGGAAATGGCGGGCAGGGGGGGTCTCTCGATGACGAAACGGTTGACGAATTCCGCCGCCAGATGCTGGGCATCCGCTGCGCTTCCCCCGTTGCCGAAAATCAGGATCTTGTTTCCCCCCTTCAGGGCCCCGGTGATCGCTTCCACGACATTAACCAGCCGCCCCAGGTTTTCGTTCAGGAAAATATCCTTGAGCTGGCTGCTTTCCTTGAATATCCTGATGATGTGATCTTCCATGGCAACCCTGTGATGTGGCTCATCTCCTGTGCTTACTTCCTGAATATAGGGATCGACCCGGAGCATGTCAAGGGTAGGGTCCGGATTAATTCCCGAAGAAAAACGGGGATGAAGAGGATGAAAAAAAAATTTAGAAATCGACGCTGCTTCGGTGGGCGTCCTTCAACTCCGCCAGCTTGCCCCTGTTCCAGCCGGAGATCGGGCTGTAATAGCGGGTGATTCGCGCCAGGCCGGATGTCTCCTTCCCCCCGCAACGTGGGCAGGAATCATGCAGGCCCCGGACCGTTTCCCGGCAGGCGGGACAGGTCGTGAAATCGGAGGAAAAAGTGACCCCGGCGCTGGCCGTCTCTTCGTATGCCTTCCGGATAAAGGCGGCCAGGGCTTTTTTCTCAGGCTTTGCCTCCTCCAGGCGCAGATTCGTCAGTGCGGTTCCTTCAATAAGGGGATGAAAAAGGCCTTCCTGCCGTACGCGTTCGAAGGGCGCCATCTTCGCGGAAACATCAAGCTGGGTGGAGTTGGTGTAGTACAGCCCTCCCCGAACCACGTCGCCGCGCAGGAAGCGGCCGGCAGCGGGAGAAAAGTAGCGGAGATCCAGCCGGGCGAAGCGATAGGCCGTCGTCTCCGCGGGAGACTGCTCCAGGATCAGACGCATGCCCGTTTTCCGGCTCAGCTTGTCGAGCTGCTTCTTCAGGTGGGTAAGAACTTTCAGGCCCAGCTTCAAGGCGGCGCCGGACTCATGGAGGTGTTTTCCCGACACAATTCTCACCAGCTCGTTGAGCCCAACCACCCCCACCAGGTAGACCACCCGGTCGTGACGCAGGTAGGGATGGCCGTCCCGGTTCATCGTCAACAGGCACAACGGTCCCTGCTCACCATAGGAGAGAAGCTTTTCCATGAAGTCCCTCTTCTGGCTGTGGCCCTTGACCGCCAGTTCCAGTTGGGTGGTCAGGAGCTCCAGCAGCCGGCCGTTGTCGCCTTCGGCTCGGTACCCCAGGCGGGGCAGATTGAGGGAAATATTCTGCATGGAGGCATGGCGCATCGTCCATGGATTGCGTAGATCATCGGAATTAGAGGAAGATTTTCCCAGAGGAAGGGAGCCGCACTCCGAAAGCCGGACCTGGTCTCCCCGGTCGAAGACAAACAGGGGGTTCCCCTTGTCGCCGGCCACCTCGCAGAGATGCTCCAGGAATTCCTGCCAGCCCGGTGTCCGGAAAAAGGCCCCGGTGAGATGAACGATCGGCCGGGGAAAGATAAAGGGCTTGCCCGTCGCATCGCCCGCCGAATAGACATCGAAGAGGGCCCAGGCAAAGCGCTGGGATTCGGTAAGATAGTCGCCGTACCGTTTGCCCGTCGGTTCTCCCCCCGGACCCAGGGCCGGAACGGCGGCCAGATGCTCCGGAACTTCCCAATAGAGATGAATATCGGTGAAGATGGACTGTCCTCCCGTCGCCGAGGCCAGTTGGGCGAATTCGTAAACCAGCATCTGGGCAAGCTGATGGATCTGAGCGTCGGTCATCCCCGAAAGATAGGGGGCGAAGAAGAGATTCAGCGCATGCCAGGCGACCACGCCGGAAAAATGACCCTGGAGAACCGCGGCATACCGCACCATGTGCGCCAGCAGCACATCCCCGTGCCGCGCGGGACCGGCAACGTTGACGGAGTGAGGCAGATTCATTCCGAATTTCTTGATGTATTCCAGTGAAGAACAGATGCTGTAAGGCCGGTCGATATGTCCCAGGGCGTGGACATGAAGATCGCCTGCCGCATGGGCGTCGCCCACGTCCCGGGTAAAGACCTCGTGCAGTCCATAGGCCCGTTTGATGCCCTCGGCAAGGATCTGGTTGGTGGCTTCGGGATTGTGGGGAAGATTGGCGTTTCCCCGGTTCGGGTGAAGGATCAGCTGACCGACGTCATAAAGGGGGAAGCCCAGGCGGGCGTGCATCCCCCGTGCGCGCTCCAGTCCCCGCTCTATCAGTTTCGCATCCACCAGTTCCCGGATCAAGGCGGTTGTCAGCAGCCCGATCCCGGAGGTCATGATCTGCTTCTCCACCTCCCGGCTGATCGCATCGGCCGTTTCGCCGTCGATATCCGTTTCCCGGATCAGGGCATCGACGATCCGCTGGCGATTCCAGCGGGAGACGTCGTCGTCCGAGGTGCGCACGAAGAGGAGCAGATCCGTCGTATCCCGGTTTCCCGCCGCGTCCCTGTTCTTTCCCCTCTGCTCCATCTTTCCTGATCCCCTTGCCGAGACTGAAATCCCCGGACGCCTGACGAATTTCCCCCGCTCCGCTTAAGAGCCCCGTGAAAGCCTCCGTCCGCCTTTACCCTATTCATTCTGAAAGATCAAACAGCAATCTCCGCTCTGCCTCCTCTCGCCTCCAGGCCCTTCTCCCGATGCCCGGCATCCGTTCCTGAACGGCTGCGGCGTCCAGACCCCTCCCCCCTGCCCGCTCCGCCCCGAAGAGCGAAAAGCGGAACGTTCTTGTCCCATTCTCACGCCCTCTTCCCTGGTTTCCACCGGCGCGCAGCCTTCCCTTCCCGCCTTTTTCCGATGGATTGAACCCTCGTCTCTTTATTTAAAAGGACGGCTTTTCCGGGGCATGTTTAGTGCAAAGTGGCCTATCCAGGAGTTTCTGAAATTCTCAGCAAAGGATTCTTGGAAATGGGAACAAACAATCTTGTTTTTCTGGAAGTCATTGAATGGTTTGATGAATCGGGAAGGGAGCTGGTCCATCGCATCCCGGAGCAGGGTTCCGGGGAAATCAAGTGGGGCGCCCAGTTGATCGTCAGGGAGAGCCAGACAGCCGTCTTCTTCTACAGTGGCCGGGCCTGCGATGTTCTGGGACCGGGCCGCCATACCCTGAAAACGGGCAACCTGCCCATTCTGACCAAGCTCCTCAGCATCCCCTGGGGAATGAAGAGCCCCCTGCGGGCCGAGGTCTTCCTGATCAACAGGAAGGTCTTTCCCAACCTGAAATGGGGGACGCGCGATCCGGCCGCCTTCCGGGATGCCGAACTGGGGCTGATTCGCCTGCGCGCCTTCGGCATGTTCAACATCCGGGTGACGGAGCCGCTGCGCTTCATTCGCGAACTGGTCGGCACCCAGGGCGTCTACGTCACGGAAGCGGTCGAAGAGTACCTGAGCGCCGTCATCGTTTCCCGCTTCAATGACTACATGGGCGAGAACATCGACACGATCTTCAACCTGCCCGCCCGTTACTCGGAGATGTCCGAGGCTCTGCGCAGTGTCCTTCAGGGTGAATTTTCCCGCTTCGGCCTGAGTCTGACGGAGCTTTACATCAATGCTATCACCCCCCCTTTGGAGGTGCAGAAGGCGATCGACGACAAGAGTCGCCTGGGCGTTTTCGGGGATTTTAATTCCCTGATGAAGATGAAAGCGGCCATGGCCATGGAGAACGCCTCCACAGCGCAGGGCGAAGCCGGGGCGGGCCTGGGCCTGGGGGTGGGGCTGATGGTGCCGGGCATGATCGCCGAGGCATTCCGGCCGGCTGCTTCGCCGCTCTCTTCCGAATCTGAACCTGCCGCCGCGGGTGGCTGCCCGGCCTGCAGTCAGCCTCTTTCTCCAGGCGCCAGGTTCTGCCCGCACTGCGGCCGACACCTTCCGGGGGCGTCCCTCTGTTCGTCCTGTGGCGCGCCCCTGCCCGAAGCAGCCAGATTCTGTTCCGCCTGCGGCTCGGCGGCAACCGTTCCGTCCCCGCGGGCCTGCGCCAAATGCGGTACGGCTAACCCCGCGTCCTCAGCGTATTGCAGTCGGTGCGGTGAACGGCTCTAAGTGGTCCATTGAATATGCCTGTCCGCAGTGCGGCGCTCCGCTTTCCCTGGCGGAAGCGGAGCGACTCATCGCCTGCCCTTACTGCCGGACCCGCGTGTATCTCACGGCGGGCGATGCCTTCCGCTATCTTCTCCCCGCCGCCGAAGGTCTGGGGGAGGAACTGTATTTTATCCCTTACTGGCGCCTCAAAGGGCTCACCTTCCTCTTTTCCCTTTCCGGGATCGCCTCCCGCTTTACCGACAACAATCTCCTGGCCCTTCGGCACAGAGGCCTGCCGCTTTCTCTCGGCCTGCGGCCCCAGGCCATGAAGCTCCGGTTTGTTTCCCCCCGGGTTGCAGGCCGATTTCTGCGGACCGAAGGAACGGTTCAGGATCTCCTCCCCCGGATCGCCGCGCAGAGCGGGGAACATCCGGTCCCGCAGGCCTTTATCGGGGAAACGGTCAGCCGGATCTACGCCCCGGTCTATCTCCGCCGGGGGCTTCTCCATGACGCCCTGCTGAAACGCCCCCTGCCGGGTGCATCCGCCCTGGACGAAGGGGCATTCCGGAATGCGCCCGAGGACCCGCCCTGGCAGATCTCCCTTGTTTCCACCCTCTGCCCTTCCTGCGGCTGGGATCTGCAGGGCGAAAAGGACACCCTGGTTCTCGTCTGCCCGAATTGCCGCTCTCTGTGGCAATGCCGGGGCGCCGGAATGGAGAAGATCCCCTTCGCCGCCCTGACCGATGGCCCGGAGCCCCGCCATTACCTTCCCTTCTGGAAAATGAGAGTGGGCCTCGAAGGGATAGAGCTGGCAAGCATGGCCGACCTGGTCCGGCTCGCCAACCTGCCCCGGGCGGTCACCCCACAGTTGGAGCAGACACCCCTTTTCTTCTGGTCACCCGCCTTCAAGATCCATCCGGCTCCGTTTCTCCGCTGGTCCCGACAGCTGACGGTCTCTCAGCCGGAAGGAGAAACGCCGGAGGCGCTCCCCCGGGGAACGCTCTATCCGGTGACTCTGTCCGTCACGGAGGCCCTGGAGGGAATCCGTGTGACGCTTTTTCAACTGGCTGCCAACAAACGCCGGGCCCTGGCACTCCTTCCCCACATCCGGATTTCTCCCCAGGAATCCCGGCTGGTCTTCCACCCCTTCCAGGTCGGCCCCCGGGAGCTGACCCATTCCCGCCTGGGCCTGACCGTGGATCGCACCGCACTTTCCTTCGGCGCCCAGCTCTGAAATTCAACCCCTCCATGAAAGTTGTCGCATTCTGCTTCATGATTTTATATAAGGAAGCCTGTTTCCCATTCTCGAATCGGGCATATTGACCGGGCGGCAACGGTGAGGCGGTGCGGGCGCAATCAATCCTGCGCCACGGAACCGGGAATAAACCCCCGCCGGGAGCCGCTTTGCCCGGGGACTGGGAATCAAAAGCACGCCTCAGGAGGAACAGCGCTCACCATGACCCGGGATCCACACAAAGTCATTTACTCCATGATCGGAGTTTCCAAGGTATACGACAAGAAACCGGTCCTCAAAGACATTTCCCTCTCCTATTTTTACGGGGCCAAGATCGGCGTCCTCGGCCTGAACGGCTCGGGGAAAAGCTCCCTCCTGCGCATCCTGGCCGGAGTGGACAATGAATTCAACGGCAGGACCATCCCCTCGCCGGGCTATTCCATCGGTTTCCTGGAGCAGGAGCCGCAGCTGGATGAGGCCCTGACTGTCCGGGACATCGTGGAGCAGGGTGCTGCGAAGACCGTGGAGCTCCTGGCGGAATACAACCGGATCAGCGAACAGTTCGCCGAACCCCTGTCCGATGAAGAGATGACGCGCCTGTGCGACCGTCAGGCGGAGGTCCAGGACCAGCTGGATGCCCTGGATGCCTGGGACCTGGACGCACGCCTGGAAATGGCCATGGACGCCCTGCGCTGTCCGGCGGGTGACACGCCGGTCAAGGTGCTCTCCGGCGGGGAGCGGCGGCGCGTGGCGCTTTGCCGCCTTCTCCTCCAGAAACCGGACATCCTGCTCCTCGACGAACCCACCAACCACCTGGACGCCGAAACGGTGGCCTGGCTGGAACACCACCTGAGAACCTACGAAGGGACGATTATCGCCGTCACCCACGACCGCTACTTCCTGGACAATGTAGCCGAATGGATCCTCGAACTGGACCGGGGGGAGGGAATTCCCTGGAAGGGCAACTATTCCTCCTGGCTGGAACAGAAGCAGACCCGACTGCGCAACGAGGAGAAAAAGGAAACGGAACGGCAGAAAACCCTGGAGCGGGAGCTGGAATGGATCCGGATGAGCCCCAAGGGCCGCCATGCCAAATCCAAGGCCCGCATCTCCTCCTATGAATCGCTCCTCGGCCAGGAGGGGGAACAGCGGGGGAAAGAACTGGAAATCTACATCCCGCCGGGACCGCGGCTGGGAAAGGTTGTCATCGAGGCAGAGCATCTCTCCAAGGCCTTCGGGGATCGGATTCTCATCGATGATCTGTCCTTCGCTCTGCCGCCTGGCGGCATCGTCGGCGTCATCGGACCCAACGGCGCCGGCAAGACGACCCTCTTCCGGATGATCACCGGCCAGGAATCCCCCGACAGTGGCTCGCTTCGCATCGGCGAGACGGTCGCCCTGGCTTACGTCGACCAGAGCCGGGACATCCTCGACCCGGACAAAACGATCTGGGAAACGATTTCCGAGAGCCTGGACACCCTTGCCCTGGGAAGCCGGCAGATGAACTCCCGGGCCTATGTGTCGCGCTTCAACTTCTCGGGGACCGACCAGCAGAAGAAGGTGGGCTCCCTCTCCGGAGGGGAGAGGAACCGGGTTCACCTGGCCCGGATCCTGAAGCAGGGGGCCAACGTCCTGCTCCTCGATGAGCCGACCAACGATCTGGATGTCAACACGATGCGCTCCCTGGAGGAGGCCCTGGAATCCTTCGCCGGCTGCGCCGTCGTCATCAGCCACGACCGCTGGTTTCTGGACCGCATCGCCACCCACATCCTGGCCTTCGAAGGCGACAGCCGCGTGGTCTGGTTTGAAGGCAACTATTCCGAATACGAAGGGGACCGCCGGGCCCGCCTCGGAGCGGCCGCCGATCAGCCCCACCGGATCAAATACCGCCAGTTGACCCGCCTTTGAAAGAAATGCCGTGACGGCTGAAGGCAAACGAGGGATTGCGTTTAGCATCTTTCAGGAATAGGATAGGACTTGGAAAAAATTCAGCATCATCCCCGATGCGGCCCGGGAGGAAAGCGATGGAATCTTTGATAGACAATGAAGCGTTTCTGGCGGCCGTCCGTGAAATGTTCGAAGAAAAAGCCCCCTATCATAAAACCCTGGGCATTAAAGTCAAATCCATAAGCTCCGAGCGCGTGCAGCTTGCCATCCGGATGCGGGATGAGTTTATCGGCAACTTCATTCAAGGGACTCTCCATGGCGGAGTCATTTCATCCCTCATTGATGTCACCGGCGGACTGGCAGCCTTTATGGGCCTTCAGAAAAAACTCTCCGGCGCACCCCTGGAAAAGAAGCTGGCGGGGATCAACAAGCTGGGCACCATTGATTTGCGGGTGGATTTTCTCCGTCCGGGGCGGGGCGGGGAGTTTATCGCCACAGGCTATGCCTTGAGAACGGGGAACAAGGTTGCCGTCATTCGCATTGAACTGCACAACGAGTCCAATGAGCTCATTGCCGTGGGCACGGGCTCGTACAATGTGTCATAGCGGATGGCGCGAGAGCGGTGCAGCCGATTCCACAATCCCCTCCTCTCCAGTTTCCGGAAAAGACCGGCAGCCTGTTCGATGCGTCCCGGTCATCCTTTACCCCTGAAGGGGGGAACGGCGGAGAGAAACCTCCGGAAAAAGCCGGGCGGACGGATGACTTGATGACTCGCCGATTATATGGCGGTTTTTAATGATCGATCGTACCTGTCAGAGGCAGGATTTGAGGACAAGATGAGGTTCCGGACGAGCAGAAGATCACGAGCGGGGATTGGAGTGGCGGCCTGGGCGGCGGTTTTCGTGGCGCTATGGGCTGCCGTTGCCGCCGCCGGGGCAAACGAGGAGTTGATCTCGGCCGCGCGCCGCGGAGATCTTCCCGGGATGGAACGAATCCTCTCCGGGGGGGCGAATGTCAATGCCGCAACGGAACACGGCGCAACCCCCTTGATGATCGCCTCCCTGAACGGCCGCACCGCGATCATTCAGGCGCTGCTGGCCCGGGGGGCCGCGGTGAATGTAAAGATGGAAAACGGAGCGACGGCATTGATGCTGGCTTCCCTGAACGGCCATTCCGAGGCGGTGCAGCTGCTTCTGGGCAAAGGAGCCAAGGCGGGCGCCAAGATGTTCAATGGAGCGACGCCGCTGATCATTGCCGCTCAGAACGGCCATCTTCAGGTGGTTGAGATCCTTCTGGCCCGGGGAGTCAATGTCAATGCGAAGAGAAACGACGGGGCCACGGCATTGACGCTGGCCTCCGGGAACGGCCACCAGGAGATCTGTGAACGGCTGATCAAGGCGGGGGCGACAGCGGGCGCCAATCGGCTCCGGTAAGGGGTAAAGATCGGATTCCCATGCGATGCCTCGGACATCTTTCCTGCAAAGACCCCCTTTATGGATACCTGAGGGAGGACATCCTGCCGCGGATCGGCCTTCATGACGGCGCGCCGCACTTCCTGGTCCATCAGGTTCAGTCCTCCGGCGAGGTCTATCTCTACGAAGATACCGTCAGCCGGACCTTTCTCATCGGAAAATTTTTCCATGGCCTCAAACACCGCTCCCGGGAAAGCGCCTCCCACTGCATGGAGCAGGAATTCAACAACCTCCGTCATCTGCGCGGCATCGGCTTTGACCGCTCCCCCTATTACATCCCCGACCCCCTGGGCTGCAATGCAGCCATCAACTGCATCCTCGTGGAGGAGTACTGTGCCGGAACCGCCCTGGGAACCGTGATTGTAAAGGCGATCGGGGAAGGAGAGTGGGAAGACCTCTTCCGGAAACTGACCGCCCTGGCCTCCTTTCTTGCCGCGCTGCACAATCGGACCGCAATCGGGACCCCGGTGGACCTGGGCGGGGACTGCCTCACCTTCGACCGGATTCTGGATCAGTTGAAGGGCGGCGGATTGATCGGATGGGGCGAGGCCGAAGCGTTCCGCGGGCTCAAGGAACAGTGGCGCCGCAAGGGGTTCATGGAGGAAGACCGCCAGGTCCTTGTCCACGGCGACCCGACGCCGGCCAATATCCTTTTCAGCGACCCCCTCGGGTTGATCGCCATCGATCCGGAGCGGATGCGCATGGCCGACCGGGTCTTCGATGCCGGTCGGGTGGCCGCCGAGCTGAAACATTTCTTCATGCAGTATGCCGGCAACGGGGAGCTTGCGGAACCCTTTATCGGACATTTCCTCTGGGAGTACGCCGGCCCCTTCCCCGACCGGCAAAGCGCCTTTCGGTCCATCGTTCGCCGCGTCCCCTTTTACATGGGAATGACCCTCCTTCGCATCGCACGCAATCCCTGGATTTCCCATGCGCACCGCCGGCAGTTGATTCATGAAGCCGAAGCAACCCTGAGGTGAACGAACGATGGCGATCAAAGGGCTTCTCTTCGACCTCTACGGAACCTTGATCGACATCAGGACCGACGAGTCCAGGGAAGACATCTACCGGACAATCGCCCATTACCTGACCTATCACGGGATCTACCTCCACCGGTGGACGGTGCGGGACCGTTACGACGTGCTCCTGAAGCAGCAGAGAAAAGAGCGAAAGGAAAAATATCCGGAAATAGACGTGGAGGCCCTCTGGAACCGCTTCCTCCGGGAGGAAGGGATGCCGTCTGCAGCGAAACGGCGGAGGCTCTCCACGGTTCTCGCCCAGATCTACCGGGCCGTCTCCAGGAAACGCCTCCGCCTTTTCCCCGACGTGAAAAAAGTCCTGGACGAACTGCGCCCCGCTTATCGCCTGGCCCTCGTTTCCGATGCCCAACCCTGTTACCTCCTGCCTGAGGTGAAAGCGGTTGGCCTGGAGGGCTACTTTGATCCCATCATTATTTCCGCACCTTACGGTTTCAGGAAGCCGGACGGGAGGCTCTTCGAAAAGGCTCTCGACGTCATGAACCTCACCTCGGCCGAGGCGCTTTATATCGGGAACGACCTGGTCCGTGACATTTATGGGGCGCAAAGGCTCGGCATCAGGACCATTTTTGTCGACTCCGCTCAGGGGGAAAAATCCCGAGAAGCGGTGTCGCCCGATTATATCGCCCGCCGTTTCAAGGATGTCCTTAAGGGGGTTGAAAACATGAGCAGGATGCCGGACCTCGAAGGAGATTTTTAAGAAAGAATCCGGAAGCGATCCGGAAAACGCACCCAAGGGGGGATGGTGAAAGGGATGGATTCTGACCTTCACAGCGGCAGGATCGCTTCTTTATGAAGAAAAATTGCGATGATCTGCGCCGTCTCCGGCCCCGCGTCCTTCTTCTGGAACGCTCTCTTTTGCCCCGAAAGGCAGCGCGCAGAGGTTCCCCCATGGACGCCTTGCATATTTGCCGGTTTTCGCTTATGATTAATTAAGAATTTGCCAGGTAAGCTTAAACTTCTATCAAACCGTATGGATTCTGCCTGGCGCAACTTCGCCGTCGTGGGAAAGGGTTCTATGAAATTTCGAGAGATAGCCATCCTGCTGCTTTTTTTCTTCGTCGCCGCCCCCGCGGCCGCCGGCAATCCTGCTTTGAGCAGCCGGGGACTGGAGCAGCGCATCGACTTCTGGAAAAAGGTTTACGTGCAGTACGGAATGGACGATGTCATCATCCATGACCGTTTCCATGTCAATCTGATCTACGATGTGGCCACTGAAGAGACACAGGAAGAGAAGATCGCCGAGATTCAGAATGCCCTCCGGGAAATCCGCTCCAATCTGGGAACCCCGGAAAACCTCGGCCCGACTGCGGCCACCATCTATGAAGCCATCGCCGCGCAGGGTCTTCCCTTGTCTTTCAGCCTGGTCGACGACCTGATCGCCAACATCCACACGCAAATTGGAATCAAGGAGCAATTCCGGGCCGGAGTCATCCGGTCAGGGCGCTACGTAGAGAAGTTCCGCGAAATCATGGCATCCCATGGCGTGCCGACCGAGCTGGCCCTGCTCCCCCTTGTCGAGTCGGGATTTCGGAATGCACGATCCAAGGCAGGCGCGGTAGGGGTATGGCAGTTCACGTTTGGCACAGGAAAGCAATACCTCACCATCAACCGCTGGATGGATGAACGGCTCGATGCCGTCCGCTCGTCGGAAGCGGCAGCGAAATTCCTGCGGGCAAACTACAGGGCTCTGGGCACCTGGCCACTGGCCATTACCGCGTACAACCATGGGCGGGAAGGCATGCTGCAGGCTCAGGAAAAGCACGGCTCGGACCTGCCGGCTATTATCGAAGACTACCGCGGTCCGGTCTTCGGATACGCCTCCATGAATTTCTACTCCGAATTTCTGGCAGCGGTGGACGTTTACAAAAATCATCGGCAGCATTTCGGCGAGCTTGCACTGGACAGTCCCGTCCTGCTCTCCGATGAAGATCCCCCCCTGAGATCCTACTACCTGCCGGCCAGGCGCACCCGCACTCCGGCGGCGAGATATTCCGGCAGGAAAGCTGCGGGCAGAAAGGCATCCCTGTCAGCCAGGCGAACCCATGGTCAGGCCAGGAAAGCAACCGGCGCCGCGGTGGCCAGATACAAAGTCCGGAAGGGAGACACACTGACGCACATTTCCCGGCGCACCGGCGTGCCGGTCCGTCATTTGATGGCCAAAAACAAGCTCAAAAAATCGAATATCCGGGCGGGCCAGGTCCTCCGGGTGAAGCAGACCGCCAAACCAAACCGCCGCCGCGGCGGCCTGGCGCTGCGGTAATGCCCTTCGGCATCACGAGGAAAGGGAGCCCTGTCCTCCGGCGATTCGGCCGATGCCGCTTCTTCGGCGGCCTGGCTTTTCTGATCGCCGCCGTGGTCCTCTGTGTGCTGGCGGCTGTAGAGTTCAAAACATTCTATTTCGAGGCCCGGCTCCTCTCCTGGTTTGCCCAGAAGCTCACCTTTTCCGTGGAACCCGGTCCCAATTCCCTCCCCCGCTTCCCTGCCGACGGCCCCTATGACAAGCGCCTGGGTTATGCCCGACTGCCGGGTTTTCTCGAAAACCTGCGCGCCCAGGAATACCGGATTGAAGAACAGGCCCGCCCTTCCCCCGCTCTTTCGGCAATGATGACCTGGGGACTTTTCCCGAGCTATCGGGAGAAGAACCAGGCGGGGCTTGCCATTTTTGACCAGGATGGCCGGCGCCTCTTCAATGCGCGCTATCCGGAACGGGTGTACCCCGACTCCGCGTCCGTGCCGTCCCTGATCGTAAAGACACTGCTCTTTGTCGAAAATAAGGAACTGCTGGATTCCAACTACCCTCAGCGCAACCCCGCCGTGGAATGGGACCGGCTTGGGAAAGCCGTGGTTGACAGGATCATCAGCCTCTTTTACCCGGGTCATGGGTTTGCCGGAGCGAGCACACTGGCAACGCAGTTGGAAAAATTCCGCCACTCCCCCGACGGCCGGACCGACGGCGCCCTGGAAAAAGGGAGGCAGATGGTTTCCGCATCTCTAAGAGCCTATCTGAACGGGCGGGACACCACGGCAGCGCGCCGCCAACTCGTCACCGACTACCTGAACTCCGTTCCCCTGGCCGCGATTCCAGGATACGGGGAGGTCAACGGCATCGGGGATGGCTTGTGGACGGTATACGGCTCCGATTTCGACACGGTCAACAAGCTTCTGGGCGATGGCTTCCGGTCGGACGATCCGGACAGGGCCAGGGCCTACAAGCAGGTTCTGAGCCTCTTCATCGCGCAGCGCCGTCCTTCTTATTACCTGGTGACCAACCGGAATGCCCTAGAATCGGCGACGGACAGTTATCTGCGCCTGCTCGGCAAGGCGGGGGTCATCACCCCAGAGCTTCGCGACCGTGCGCTTCAGGAAAGGCTCCGCTTCCGTGAAGGGCCGCTGAGCAGGCCCACCCTTTCTTTCGTGGACCGCAAGGCCGCCAATACCATCCGGCGCCAGCTGAGCTCCATTTTGGGCGTGCCGCGTCTCTATGACCTGGACCGCCTGGATCTCTCCGTACAGAGCACTCTCAACAGCGCGGCCCAGGACGAGGTGAGCCGGTTGCTGCTGAAGCTGAGGGACCCGGATTACGTGGATGCGACCGGACTGCGCAGGCTGCGCCTCCTGGAAAGCAGCGACCCAACTCCGGTCACCTACAGCTTCACCCTTTACGAGCATTGCGGCAACGCCAACCTGCTGCGCATTCAGACGGACAACTTCGACCAGCCTTTCGACATCAATGAAGGAATGAAGCTTGAACTGGGCTCGACGGCAAAGCTGCGGACGCTGGTGACGTACCTGGAGATCATCGCCGGGCTGCATGAGCGCTATGGGAAAGTTCCTCACGAAAAGCTGCGCGCGCTCGCCGTTGACCCCGGCGATCGTCTGTCCCGGTGGGCGCTGGATTACCTGCTGGCCGGAAACGACCCCTCCCTTGCCGCGATGCTGGATGCGGCCATGGAGCGCCGCTACTCTGCGAGCCCCGGAGAGATCTTCTTTACGGGCGGCGGCCAGCATGTATTCCATAATTTCCGGAAGGAAGACAATGGGAGGATCCTGTCCGTCCGCGACGGCATGCGGAACTCGGTCAACCTGGTTTTCATCAGGCTGATGCGCGACATCGTCCTTTATTACATGTACAACGTCCCGGGATCGACGGCCAGAATCCTGGCGGATGGAAAAGACCCGGTGCGCCAGGCTTACCTGAAACGGTTCGCCGATCGGGAAGGCCGGATTTTTCTCAAGGGCTTTTTTAACAAGTACCGGGAGAAGACGCCCGAAGAGCAGCTGGAACTTC
Organism: uncultured Syntrophus sp.; assembly: GCA_964555065.1. Lineage (GTDB taxonomy): Bacteria > Desulfobacterota > Syntrophia > Syntrophales > Syntrophaceae > Syntrophus. The sequence continues at coordinate 14,798 of CAZKRB010000001.1, read as the reverse complement.
TGCTGCAAAGCGTGCACCCCTCTCCAACCCGTCTGGCCGCGGTCTTCCGCTTCATCAAGCCGTCCGCGGGCAGGGGAGAATTCACCGCTTTCCTCCAGTCCCGGCTGCCCTCCTTCCCGCTCCCGGAACCGGAGATCGCCAAACTCTACGAAGCCTACGGCCCTGAAAAGTGGGATCTCCACGACCGGGGCTACATCGCCCGCCTTCACCCGCTGGAACTCTGGCTGGTCGCCCATCTCCGCTCCCACCCCGGCGCCAAGCGCACCGAGGTCATCCGAGCCAGCGTAAGCGAGCGCCAGGAGGTCTATCGCTGGCTTTTCAAGACCCGGTGGAAAAACGCCCAGGATATCCGGATCCGCAGTCTGCTCGAAATCGAGGCCTTTCTGGAGATTCACCGGGTTTGGAAAAGGCTCGGCTATCCCTTTGATTCCCTTGTCCCTTCCTATGCCACCGCCATCGGCAGCTCGGCCGACCGGCCGTCGTCTTTGACTGAACTCGTCGGAATTGTTCTGAACGACGGTGTTCGGTATCCCGTCGCCCGGATTGACCAGTTGCAGTTCGCTTCCGGAACCCCCTACCACACGCAACTGCGGCGGAAGGAATTTACGGGGGAAAAGGTGCTGTCGTCGGAGATTGCCGCCGTGGTGCGCAGCGCATTGATCGATGTAGCCGAGAGAGGCACTGCGGCGCAGATCCGCGGGGCCTTTGTCGGCAGCGACGGAACCCCGATTCCGGTGGGCGGCAAAACGGGAACGGGCGATAACCGCTATGGGATCTATGGACCAAAAGGGCGGCTCCTGGAGTCCCGGGTGACAAACCGTGCCGCGGTCTTTGTTTTCTTTATCGGCGATCGCTTCTTCGGCACGATCACCGCCTACGTGCCCGGTCCGGCGGCCGCCGGCTACGGCTTCACGAGTTCGTTGCCCGTTGAAATCCTGAAAAGGCTGGCTCCCGCTCTGAAGCCGATGATCGAGAAGACAGAAAGCCGCCAGGCTTCCGTTCCCGACGCCCAGCCCCGCTCCCGCTCTTCCAGTTAGGACAAACGGGCGCCCTTCTCTTCGAAAAAGACCGCGGAAATTTAAATCCTTCGTTGCTTTTCGCCCCCCACCTTCTGTATACTGCCGTAAAAGCTGAATGGGAACTCCTGCATCGAGGACAGATGCGGCGCAGGCCCGGGAAGGCGCCCTCGCTCGGGTCCTCTTCATCAGTAACCGAAACGGAGGGTTGAGCGGATGGATTATGCGGTGCTCTGGTTTGTTCTCTGGGGATTTCTCTGGACGGCCTATTTCGTCGCCGGCGGCTTGGACCTGGGAGCTGGCATGCTCCTTTATCGCCTGGGAAAAACGGAGCGCGAAAAGGAGTCCCTCCTGAAAAGCTTCGGCCCGATGTGGAACGGAAGCGAAGCCTGGCTGATTGCGGCCGGCTGCGCAACCTTCGCGGCCTTTCCCGTCGCTTCCGCCGTCCTTTTCAGCGCCTTCCATGTTCCGCTGCTGCTGATTCTCTTTTCCCTGATCCTCCGGGGCGTCGCGCTGGCCTTCCGGGAAAAGTCCGAGTCCTCCTCCCGGCGCAATGCCTGCAATGCCGCTATCCTGATCGGCAGCGCCGCACCAGCCCTTCTCTTCGGGATCTTTTTCGGCAACCTCTTTCAAGGCCTGCCCCTGGACGGCCGGGGATTTTCCGGTCCGCTCCGGCAGCTGTTCACGCCTTACCCCCTGGTCACCGGTATGCTCTTCTGCCTGCTTTTTGCCCTTCATGGTGCGCTGTGGGTCGCTTTTCGGACGGAAGGCGAGCCGGCGGTGCGGGCGGCAGCCTTTGCCCTCCGCTCCTGGATTCACCTCGTCATCGCCATGATCGTCTTCTTTCTCGCCTCCGGGTTCAATGCGTCCTTTTCACCCGATTACCTCCGGCACCCCGCCTACCTCACGCTCGCGCTCCTTTGCCTCCTCGCTCTGACGGCCATCCGGTTTTACGTGAAAAAGTCCGCCTTTCTCAAGGCCTTTATCGCCTCGGGGATGAACCTGGCACTGCTGATGGCCTTCGGGCTGATCGGCCTGTATCCCAATCTTCTCCCCGCCCGGCCCGACCCCGCCTTCAGCATCACGATCTTCAACGCCGCGGCGGGCCTTTACACCCTGAAGATCCTAACGGCGGCAGCCGCCGTCTGCGTTCCCCTGATTCTTCTTTACCAGGCCAGGATTTACCGGATGTTCCGGAGCAGGATTCCAGCAGAGAGGGCTGGATAAGGACCTGCACCCCTACCCGTCGATGCCGCGGCAGGGAGGAACGTTTTCCCCTGCGATGAAAGGAATTTAATCGGACAATTTTTTAATCTTAAGGAGGTAAGGACTATGTTTAAGGAATTCAAGGAGTTTGCATTAAAAGGAAACGTTGTGGACATGGCCGTCGGTATCGTTTTGGGTGTTGCCTTCGGCGCCATCGTGAAATCTCTGGTCGATGACCTTCTCATGCCCGGCATCGGTCTGCTGCTGGGTTCGGCCGATTTCACCAACCTCTTCCTCATCATCAAAGAGGGAGCGACCCCGGGGCCCTTTGCAACCCTCGCGGACGCCCAGAAAGCGGGCGCCGTCACCGTCAATTACGGACTTTTCATCAATACCATCGTCAATTTTGTCATCGTGGCCTTTGCCCTCTTCCTGGTCATCCGCAACATGAACAAACTTCGGAGCATGACGGAAAAACCCCAGCCCGAGGCGGCGCCGGACACCAAAGAGTGCCCCTACTGCCTCTCCACCGTCCCCATCAAGGCGACCCGCTGCCCGAACTGCACCTCTGAATTGAAGCGCTGAGCCCGCTTGGAATCCGTGAAGCGCCTGCCTGTCTGTCTGTGCCTTACAGATAGGCAGGCACTTTTTCGTTCCCGCGAAGCGGATCGCCTTGGTTGCAAACATTCTGAAAGATTACGGGGTCCGCGTGCAGAAGTCGATTTTCGAAGTGGATGTGAATGGCGGCGTTTTTTCCGTGATGAAGGAACGGATCGATAAGGTTATTGTTCCGGCAGAAGATGGTGTAAAGTATTTCCCCCTCTGCCGAAAATGCGCGGCCACGATTGCGATTATCGGCCAGGGTGTTTACACCGACCCGGATGAGGAGTACTCTACATCTACTGATTCGGCCATCTCCCACCGGCTTAAAACCAGCCGGCGCTGCTTCTTCCCGCAATTCAATCGCCTCCCGGACCAGGTCTCGTTCAGGGACACACCTTAACTGGCCGCCAGTTCCCACATCCTTATCATAGAGGGGTTTGTCGACCACGACGTTTACTCTCGGATTGCCGGCAGGCATGATCATTTTCCCTTTTTTTATCCCGTGTAATGCTGGCAAGACACTTCGTCAATTCCGGAAATATGTTTCTTCCTGAAGAATAAGACCCTTGCCTCCAGAGAATTGTCAAAAAGCCGGTTTGTTGACATTCTTTCCTGAAAAGCTTAATATTTTCAAACATCATGAAAGGAGGCAAGTAAAAATGGAAAGAGGTAGATTAAAAGAAGCGGTCCTGATCGTTGCGCTGGCGCTTTTTCTGGGGATCACGCCGCCGGCCTTTGCCGATCAGCCGGCGGCCGGGACGGCGCCGGAGAAAATCACGGCCGAGAATATCAAGGAGGAGGGCGCGGATCTTTCCCGGACCCTTAAGGACTATTCGATTCGGCAGAAAAACCAGGCGGTGAAGACGTCAAAAGAGGCGCTGGCGGAGATGGATGTTCGGATTGACCGCATGGAGAATCGCCTGAGCGAAAAATGGAGCCGGATGGATGCGGCCGCCCGGGAGAAGGCGCGGGCTACGATGAAAGCGCTCCGGCAGAAGCGCACCGAAACGGCGGAATGGTTCGGCGGCATGAAGCAGAGTTCCACCGCGGCGTGGAAAGACGTAAAAAAGGGATTTTCCAGGAGTTACGAAGATCTCAAGGACGCCTTCAGGGAAGCGGAACGCGAATATTGATTTTCGGAAACATCCAAAGACGGGTGAAGGGGCGATGCCTGCGGTCTCTTAGCATTTGACAAAAACGCGGACAGAGAATAAGGGTTCCGGGCGTGGATTCTATTTCGGTGATTTGATTGACGAAGGGCGAAAAGGCGCGGCATTGACTTATCTTCTGGACATTCTCGGCACGCTGGTGTTCGCCGTTTCCGGGGCCTTCCGGGCGGTCAAATATGAGCTGGACATCCTCGGGGTGCTGACCCTGGCCGTGGCCACGGGCGTGGGAGGCGGCATTCTCCGGGATCTGCTGATCGGCTATATGCCGCCGTCCGCCCTGCGCGATGAGACGTATCTGCTCGTCTGCTTCCTCGGCGGGCTGATCGTTTTTCTTGCCGCGCCCAAAATCGCCCGGCGCTGGGACCTGGTGATGGCGGCGGATGCCGTGGGGCTGGGCGTCTTTTCAGCCCTCGGCGCTGCCAAGGCCGCGGAGTTTCACTTCGGCCCGGTGGGGATTGTCATGATGGCCGTTCTGACCGCCACGGGCGGTGGGGTGATTCGGGATGTCCTGGTTCGTGAAATCCCGGCGGTGATCCGCGTCGATTTTTATGCGACGGCCGCCCTTGGCGGAGGACTCTGCTATCTCCTCGGCGGGCCGGCCGGTTTCAGCGAGTCTTTCCGGCTGCTCTTTTCTCTGCTGGTGGCGACGGGCCTGAGGCTGGTGGCCATGATCTACCGGATCAATCTTCCCCGAGTGCGCTCGCTGCCGGAGTCGCCGACAGCCCTGACCTCCAGGCGAAAGGCGGCGGCCAGGAGGAAATACCGGGACTCCTGAAGCGAGTCGAGTCCTTCGGCCCGTTCCGGAGGACTTCGTGGATCGCCGACAAATTTCTTGATTTATCAGGCCTCATGATATAGAAGGCGGGTTTGTTTTCAATTTTGTTGAAGGTCTCCTTGCCCGGACCCGCCGTCCGGGCTTTAGAGCCGAAAGGAGGAAAAGAAGTGAGAAGATACGAAACAGTCGTCATCGCCCAGGCGAATCTTCCCGAGGAGGATCTGACGGGACTGATCGATCGGTACAGCTCCATCATTACCGATCGCAAAGGCGTCATCGTCAAGATCGACCGCTGGGGAGTAAGGAAGCTGGCCTATGACATCAAGAAGCAGACCAGGGGGGCGTATGTGCTCTATGACTATGCCGGCACACGCGACGTGGTGGCCGAATTCGAGCGGACCCTCAAGATCGATGATCATGTCCTGAAATTCATGACCATCCTGACGGATCCGGAAACGACCGCCGAGGCCATCATGAAGGAGCTTGCGGCGCTGGCCAAGAAAGAGGAGCCCGAGGAAAAGGCTGAGGCTTCGACAGAGGCCGCCGCGGAAACACCGGCAAACGTCCCGGCTGCAGAGGCCGCCGGATCCGCTGAAGGCGATGCGGCATCGTCGCCGGAAGCAGAGAAGTAAAGGAGGAAGATCTCATGGCATATGAAAGACGCCCCAGGCCGTCAGGACCCCGCAAGAAATTTTTTCACCGTCGGAAATACTGTAAGTTCTGTTCCGATTCAACCCTCAAGATCGACTATAAACGTACGGACATTCTCCATGATTATGTCACGGAACGAGGCAAGATCATGCCCCGCCGGATTACCGGCAGCTGTTCCAAGCATCAGCGGGCATTGACCCAGGCCATCAAGCGGGCGAGAACCATCGCCCTTCTGCCCTTTGCCGTCTCGGAAGGCCGATAGGAATTCAATCATCGGGAGGCATTTCCCTCTCCGGGGAAATGCCTCTTTTTCGCTTTGGTCTCTGCGGACAGGGCACGGTAGCGGGTTGCGGTGTTGAACAGCGAAAGAAAGGGAATGATTCTCAGGGATTTTCTGGGAGGCATGGTCGTGTCGTTGCTGGTTTTTGTTCTGGCAACGGCGACTCCTTTTTCCGCCTCCCTTTTGCTCTTCCTTTCCCCCCTGCCCATCCTTTATTTTTACTCCAGGCTCGGCAGAATTCCCGGGGTTGCCTATGTTCTGCTGACCCTGGTCATTGCCGGCTTCATCCTGGAGGCTCTGGGAAACCGGGAATACATCCCCCTTATCTGCCTGCTCGGCTACCTGGGAGCCGTCCTGGCGGAGACGCTGCGGAAAAGCGCTACCATTGAAAAATCGCTGCTCATCGCCCTGGCCGCCCTGATGGTCCCGGTGCTGCTGACCCTCGCCTACCCGGTTCTCCGGACAGGCGAAGCGCCCTGGCAGCAGGTTGAGCCTTACCTGGTCAAGTCCATCCAGGAAAGCGTGAAGGCCTACTCCGAGTTGGGCGTTCCCGCCGATCAGGTCAATCTGATCCGGGACAATGCGCGGCGGATTGCCGTTTTTTTCATCAACATCCTGCCCGCACTGGGCATCATCAGCGCCGCCCTTTGCATCTGGCTGAATCTGCTTGCAGCAAGGAGAGTGTTCTTCAGCCAAAGGCTTTCTTTCCCTGATTTCGGCGATCTCGCCGCCTGGAAAGCGCCGGAAAAGTTGGTCTGGGTGGTGATTGCATGCGGGGGAATGCTCCTGGTTCCCAACGACGAGGTTTACTACCTCGGGTTGAACCTGCTGCTGATCTGCCTGTTCGTCTATCTGCTCCAGGGACTGGCGATCATCAGCTTTTTCTTCCGGAAAAAGAATATTCCCCTCTTTTTGAGAACACTGTTCTATGTTCTGCTGATCTTTCAGCAGATCCTGATTCTTTTGGTGGTCGCCGTTGGTCTTTTTGACCTCTGGATCGACTTCAGAAAATTCAATAAAACGATGAGCGGTTCCGAGGCCTGAAACGCCGCAGCCACCGGAATGATTGCTTTTTACAGGAGGTTTGATTTCATGAAAGTCATTTTGCGAGAAAACTTTGAAACGCTGGGGAACGCAGGAGAGATTGTGAAGGTTGCCGACGGCTATGCCCGCAACTTCCTGATTCCACAGGGAATCGCCGCGGAGGCGAATGTGCGCAACATCAAGGCCTTGGAGCATGCGAAACAGAACATCGTCCGCAAGGCGGAGAAGGAAAGGAAGCTGCACGAAAGTCTGGCGGCGAGCCTTTCCGGCGTTACCTGCACAATTGCCCGGCGGGTGGGTGAACAGGACAAGCTCTTCGGTTCGGTCACGACCAAGGACATCGAAGAGGCCCTGCTGGCGCAGAACATCAAGATCGACCGGAAGACCCTCCTTCTTGAGGAGCCGATCAAGGAAATCGGCGAGTTTCCCGTCGTGGTCAAGCTGGGCGGCGGCGTGACGGCGGAGATCAAGGTCAACGTGGTGCCGGAGCAGGCGTAGCGGGGACGGGACGGCAGGAACAGCGGATGAAAGTCAACGATATAGACGTTTCCCTCCATCGCATTCCCCCGCAGAACCGGGATGCGGAGATGTCTATCCTGGGTGGAATTCTGCTCGATAACGAGTCGCTGCACGGCGTCCTGGAAATCCTGCAGATCCCTGATTTTTACAGCGAGGCCCATCGCCGGATTTTTTCCGCGATCCTGGACCTGTATGATCGGAATGAACCCTGCGACCTCATCACTCTAAGCAATATTCTAAAAGATAAAAGCCAGTTGGACAACGTGGGAGGCATGGCCTACCTGGCCTCCCTCGTGGACAACGTCCCCTCTTCGGCAAATATCACCTATTACGCCAAAATCGTTAAGGAAAAGTCCGTTCTCCGGTCCCTCATCGGGACCGCGACGGAAATCCTGAACAAGAGCTACAACCCGGCCAATGACGTCGACGAGGTTCTCGATTCGGCGGAGCAGGCCATTTTCGACATTTCCCAGCACAAAATCAAGCCGGCCTTCTCGCCCATGCGGGAGATCATCAAGGAGAGCTTCCGAACCATCGAACAGCTCTTCGAGCGCAAATCCCTGATCACGGGGGTCCCCACGGGGTTTGAACGGATGGACGACCTGACGTCGGGGTTGCAGAATTCGGATCTGATCATCATCGCCGGACGGCCCAGCATGGGAAAAACGGCTTTCGCCTTGAACATCGCCTCTTTTGTGGCGCTGGAGGCGGCGATACCCGTTGCCGTCTTTTCCCTGGAAATGTCCAAGGAACAGCTGGCCCTCCGCATGCTCGCCTCCGAAGCCAGGGTCGATTCCCAGCGCCTGCGGAAGGGCTTTTTGGGAGAGACCGACTGGCCGAAACTGACCAATGCGGCAGGAAGGCTCGCCGATTCCCAGATCTTCATCGACGACACCCCGGCGATCACCGTCCTGGAGATGAAGGCCAAGTGCCGGCGGCTCAAGGCGGAGTGCGGGCTCGGCCTGATCCTGCTGGATTACCTGCAGCTGATGCGCAGCGGCGGCACGAAGGAATCCCGCGAGCAGGAAATATCGGAAATCAGTCGGTCGCTCAAGGGCCTCGCCAAGGAGCTGAGGGTCCCCGTCGTGGCCCTGTCCCAGCTCAACCGGAAGGTGGAAGACCGCTCCGACCGCCGCCCCCAGATGGCGGACCTCCGGGAATCGGGCGCCATCGAACAGGATGCGGACGTCATCATGTTTATCTATCGCGATGAGGTTTACAACAAGTCGGAAGACAATCCGGAAAAGGGAATCGCGGAAATCATCATCGGCAAGCAGCGAAACGGGCCGACGGGCACCGTGAAGCTGGCGTTCCTGGAAAAGTATACCACCTTTGAAAATCTTGCCCGGCCTGAGGACCTGGCATCCTAAGCCCCCGCCTCCAGCAGCTTCTGCTCTTCCCCGAGGTAAGGAAGCGCCAGGCGAAGCTTTTTGAGAGCCTGCTTTTCAATCTGCCGAGCCCGTTCCCGGGTGATCTTGTAGCGGTCCCCGATTTCCTGGAGCGTTTCGGGGTCGTCGGCCATCACCCGGTTCTTGATGATGTACATCTCCTTCTCGTTCAAGACGGCCAGGGCGCCGCTGATGTTCTTCTGGACCAGTTCCGCTTCCTCCTTGCGAATCAGGGCCGTTTCCTGATCTTCCCCGGCGTAGGTGAGGAAATCCAGGTGCGAAGTTCCGCTGTCCTCGCTGATGGCCATATCCAGAGACAGGTCCCGGTTGGTCATGCGGACATCCATCTCCTCCACTTCATCTTCCCGGACGCCCAGAGATTCGGCGATCTCCCGGAACTCCGGATTCTTCAGGGATAAGGCCTGGATGTCCTTCCTGGTCTTGTTCAGCTTGAAAAACAGCTTTCTCTGCGCCTGCGTCGTCCCGATCTTCACCAGGCTCCAGGTCTTGATGATGTAATTCTGCATGTAAGCCCGAATCCACCATACCGCATAGGAAATCAGCCGGTACCCTTTGTAGGGGTCGAATTTTTTCACGGCGTGCATCATGCCGATGTTTCCTTCCTGGATAAGATCCGCCAGTTTCACACCGTAATTACGGTACTCGTGGGCAATTTTCACGACGAAGCGCAGATTGGAAACCACCAGTTTTTCCGCGGCTTCCATCGTCTGATTTTTTTTCCATTCGACGGCGCACCGGAACTCCTCCTCCGGGGTCAGGATGGAAAATTTGTTGATTTCCGAAATGTAAGTTTCCAGCGTGCCGGCAAGCGCGGGCAGTTTCAAGGCGAGACGCCCTCCTAAAAAATTGATGGAGCAAGATCAACATCTTAAATATTCTCTTTTGATAGTCAAGACAATTTCTTCCCCCGACAATTATCGGCGGCAACGTTGACAGTCCTCCCCTTCGTTGTTACTTTTGAGAATGAAATTCAAGCTCTTCAAAAACGGATCAAGCAAATCCGGCAACGCACAGGGGGAACGATTCTCACCTGCAGAGAGCAAAAGGGACGAACGCCGAGGAGGAGGAATCATGCGTTTTGACAAGTTCACATTAAAAGTACAGGAAAGCATTCAGGAGGCGCAGTCCCTGGCCGGCAACTATGGACACCAGGGCATCGAGGTGGAGCATCTGCTGCTGGCCCTTCTTGCCCAGCCGGAAGGCATTGTGGGCAATATTCTGAAAAAACTGGGAGCGGAGCCGACCCGGATTGAGAACGAACTCAAAAAGGCCGTGGAGCGGCTCCCCCGGGTGCAGGGGGCCGGGCAGGCCTATCTCACACCGAGACTATACAAGGTTCTGGACAGCGCCACGACGGAAGCGGCGCGGCTCAACGATGAGTATGTCAGCGGGGAGCATGTGCTGGTAGCCATCGCCGATGAGAAGGAGGGGGAAGCCTCCCGCCTCCTCCAGTCCGCCGGAGCAACCCGGGAAAATATCTTCAAGGTGCTCGTGGAGATCCGCGGCAGCCGGAGGATCACCGATCCCAACCCGGAGGAGAAATATGAAGCCCTGAAGCGCTATGCCAAGGACTTCAATGAACTGGCCCGGAAAGGGGCGTTCGATCCCGTCATCGGACGGAACGACGAAATCCGGAGGATCATGCAGGTCCTTTCCCGGAGAACGAAGAACAATCCCGTGCTCATCGGTGAACCCGGCGTGGGGAAAACGGCCATCGTCGAGGGGCTGGCGCAGCGCATCGTCAACGGCGACGTGCCGGAAAACCTGAAAAACAAACGGGTCATCGGCCTGGATATCGGCGCCCTCGTCGCCGGGGCCAAGTACCGCGGAGAATTCGAAGACCGCCTCAAGGCCGTTCTCAAGGAAATTACCGACGCCCAGGGGGAGATTATCCTCTTTATCGACGAAATTCATACCGTCGTCGGCGCGGGAGCGGCGGAGGGGTCCGTCGATGCGTCCAACATGCTCAAGCCGGCCCTCGCAAGGGGCGAGCTGCGCTGTGTCGGAGCAACGACTCTGAACGAATACCGGAAATACATCGAGAAGGACCCCGCCCTGGAGCGGCGTTTCCAGCCCATTTTGGTCCGGGAGCCCACCGTGGAAGACACCATCGCCATCCTCCGCGGATTGAAGGAGCGGTATGAAATCCATCATGGCGTCCGGATCAAGGATTCCGCCATTGTGGCCGCAGCGACCCTGTCGCACCGGTACATCAGCGACCGGTTCCTGCCCGACAAGGCCGTGGACCTGATTGATGAGGCGGCCTCCCGGCTGAGAATCGAGCTGGACAGCCTGCCGGCGGAAATCGATGTCCTGGAGCGAAAGGCCATCCAGCTGGAAATCGAACTCCAGTCGCTCAAAAACGAGACCGACAAGGCCTCCCTCGAGAGGCGGGACAAGATCAACCGGGAACTGGCCGAACTGCGGGAATCCATGGACGGCATGAAGCTGCACTGGAATGAGGAAAAAGAGGTTATCAAACAGATTCAGACCATCAAGAGCGAGTTGGAAAACTTCAAGAACGAAGAGCAGAATGCCATGCGGGAGGGGAATCTCGCCCGGGCGGCGGAAATCCGCTATGGGAAGCTGGTGGACTCGAACCGGGCCCTGGAAGAGGAGCAGAATCGGCTGGCGCAGATCCAGCAGGAGAGCCGGATGCTCAAGGAAGAGGTGGATGCCGAAGATGTGGCGGAGGTCGTCGCCAACTGGACGGGCATTCCCGTCGCCCGGATGATGGAGAGCGATGTGCAGAAGCTCATCCACATGGAGGAACGGCTCGGCCGGCGGGTGATCGGGCAGGAGGAGGGCATCCATGCTGTCTCCAGCGCCCTGCGGCGGGCCCGCTCGGGGCTCCAGGACCCCAACCGGCCCATCGGCTCCTTTATCTTTCTCGGCCCCACGGGCGTAGGAAAGACGGAACTCGCCCGAGCCCTGGCCGAATTCATGTTCGACAACGAACAGGCGATGATCCGCATCGACATGTCGGAATACATGGAAAAGCATTCCGTTGCCCGGCTGATCGGCGCCCCTCCCGGTTATGTTGGCTACGAGGAGGGAGGATACCTGACGGAAGCCGTCCGGCGTCGGCCCTATGCGGTGCTCCTTTTCGACGAGATCGAAAAGGCCCATCCCGATGTCTTCAACATCCTGTTGCAGATCCTCGATGAGGGCCGTCTCACGGACGGACACGGGCGGACGGTGGATTTCAAGAACACGATCGTCATTCTGACTTCGAACGTGGGCAGTCAGTGGATTCAGGATATCACCCTGTCCGCGGAAGAGAGGCGGATGAAAACGATGGAAATTCTCCGCGCCACCTTCAAGCCGGAATTCCTCAACCGAATCGACGATATCATCATTTTCCGTTCACTGGCCATCGGGGATATCGAGCGGATTATCACCATCCAGATCGGTCTGATCCAGAAGCGGCTGGCGGACCACAAGCTCTTCCTGGAATTGACAGAAAAGGCCAAAAACTATATATCTCAGGAAGGATACAGTCCGATCTACGGCGCACGGCCCCTGAAACGGGCGCTCCAGAAACTTCTTCTGGACCGGCTTTCCCTGAAGATCCTGGAAGGCGCCTTTGCCGAAGGGGACTCCATCGTCGCCGATGTCGACGACCGGGGCGACATCATTTTTTCGAAGAAAAACACGGTCTGATTTGTTATCCCCCCCTCCTTTCCCTTCGGGAAGGGGGCGATGGAAAAAGAACGAAAGAAGGAACACAAGCAAAGGAGCGCAAAGAATGAATACAGTCAAAACAGCGTTGCTGCTGGGTGTCCTGACCGGACTGCTCATGCTCATCGGCGGCTATCTCGGCGGAAAAAACGGGGTCGTGATCGCCTTTATCGTAGCCATGGTCATGAATTTCGGCAGCTACTGGTTTTCGGACAAGCTGGTTCTCCGCATGTACCACGCCCAGGAAGTCTCGGAAACTCAGGCGCCCGAGCTCTACCGCCTGGTGCGTGATCTGGCCATGAGGGCCAACCTGCCTATGCCGAGAGTTTATATCATCCCCGGGGAAACGCCAAACGCCTTCGCCACGGGACGCAATGAGAGTCACGCCGTAGTGGCGGTCACAGAGGGCCTTCTGAGAATTCTGAACCGGGACGAACTGGAGGGCGTCCTCTCCCATGAACTGACCCATATCAAGAACAAGGACATGCTCATCGGCTCCATCGCGGCCACCCTGGCCGGAGCGATTGTCATGCTGGCCAACATGGCGCAATGGGCGGCCATGTTCGGCGGTCTGGGCGGTCGGAACAGTGAGGAGGGGGAGGGCGGTGGAGGAATCATCGGGCTGATCCTCATGGCCGTCCTCGCGCCGATTGCCGCCACGATCATCCAGATGGCCATTTCCCGCTCCCGGGAATACATGGCGGATGACGGCGGCGCGAAAATCTCGGGGAAGCCCTACGGCCTGGCCGGCGCCCTGGAAAAGCTCTCCCGCGCTTCGCAAATGGTTCCCATGGACGCCAATCCCTCGACCGCCCACATGTTTATTGTCAATCCCCTGACGGGCAGGTCCCTGATGAATCTGTTCAGCACGCATCCCCCCATCGAGGAAAGGATCGCCAGGCTCCGAAGCATGAGGCCGGCGTGAGGCGCTGACGGCGGAAGGTAAATCCCAACAGGGCCGTGATGGATTGGATTTAGGCGAAATCTTTTCAGCAGGAGGTTTTCATGGAAGAAGAGAAAAAAGATAAGTCATTCGTCATTAAAGACAGGCGGATATTCAGCGAATCCGGCCGGGAGGAGCCGGCGGGAACGGATCAACCCGCAGCCTCCACGGAACGGGAAGCCCGGTCTCCCCGGAGTGAATCACAGGAGGCGAAACGGGAGGCCCCGTCTTCACGGGACGAGTCGCAGGAGGCGGAAAGCCAGATCCTGCCGGAGGTCAACTTCCTGAACTTCATCCTTTCCCTGAGCACGACCGTCCTGTTTCATTTCGGCGACTTTCCCGATCCGATCACCCGGGAGGTCAAAAAGAATATCCCGGCGGCCAAACAAACCATCGACATCCTCTCCCTGCTCAAGGATAAGACCAAGGGAAATCTCGACGATCAGGAAAAAACCGTCCTGGAGGAGATTCTCTACGAACTGAAAATGAGGTATGTGAAAGAAACATCCCGACCATGATCAGACTTTTATCGCCGGCAAAGGTGAATCTTTACCTTCGGGTGCTGAGAAAGCGGCCAGACGGCTACCATGACCTGGCCACCCTGATGCAGAAAATCAGCCTGTACGATGAACTGGAGTTTGAGCCGGCTTCCCGGGGCATCCGCCTGAAGTGTCCCGGGGCCGCACTTCCGGAAAACGAGGAAAACATCGTCTTCCGGGCGGCGGAAAGAATCCTTTCCCTCGCCGGTTGCGCCTCAGGCGTGACCATCACCCTCCACAAGAAGATCCCTCTGGCCGCCGGCCTCGGAGGCGGCAGCTCCAATGCCGCGATGACCCTTTTGGCTCTCAATGAATTGTTCCGATTAAACTTCAGCAGAGAAGAGCTGCGGAAAATCGGCGCCACCCTGGGGGCGGACGTCCCCTTTTTTCTGTTCCCCGGTCCGGCATGGGCCTTCGACATCGGTGACCGTCTCGAAGCGGCTCCGGAGGTCCCCCCCGCCTGGTTTGTCCTGGTCAATCCCGGCATTGGAGTCTCCACAAGGGTGATTTATGAGAGGCTGAATTTGAGATTGACAAAAGAACCATTCCATTATAGCATTCCGCGGTTTTTAACCATGGAAGATCTGGCTGCTGGGCTGCACAACGATCTTGAAAGGGTGACGCTCAAAATGCACCCGGAGCTGCAGGAGATCAAAGATCTGCTCTGTTCACAAGGGGCGCGGGGGGCTTTGATGTCTGGAAGCGGACCAACGCTCTTCGGCGTTTTTGAAAGCGAAGACAAGGCCGGAGAGGCGGAAACTTTCTTGAAGAAATGCAAAACATATACCGTTATTCGCACCCGTTCCGTCGATTGATTCTTTTCTCCGAATGATCAGCAAGAAGCGGCTGACGGAAATGTCTTTGCTGTCTTTTCCTGCCAGAGCAGCGGGCAATGGTCAATAGGTACAGATGGGGCGTCGTCAAGCGGTAAGACACAAGATTTTGGTTCTTGCATACGGAGGT